>CALECP010000425.1 GCA_937949915.1 uncultured Anaerolineae bacterium | reverse complement strand
TTATGAGCATTGTTGGATTATAGACGATAGACAATTCAGTTAGCAAACAAATCTGAAAGAGTGCCTATGATCAATAGTATGATTCAAAGACACGCTAAAACATCTGCACTTTCAGCAACGTTAGCCGTATGTCATCTTGTTCTACATGGGAGGGCAAATATGGAGATTAACGAGTGATCAAAGCAAAAACAAACGCCCCATCATACGCATAGAGCAAGCGCATCTGAGCATTATCCAGCAACTGCTCCGGGACAAAAAAGCTGCCGCGCTGCCCCACATACACATGCGTCACCCCAAACGAGCGCAACAGTTCGGCCGCCCCTTTCTCCGCCCAATTTTCGACAGCGATAGCTGCCTCATTAAAAGCAGGGACAGATTTTTGCCACGCTCTGCCGTAAATGTAATCGTTCGGCGGGGTGGTCGTCATCCGGCCGGACAACGGCACAATCCACGCGCTGCCATCATTCGCCGCATACGTGTTGCCCAGCCACTTCCATGTGCCATTGGCGATCAACACATCGGCCGCCAAATTATCAGCCATCCAGTCGATAGCCGTCCGGTCGGCCGCGTGTGCCAAAATAGTGCGATTATTGAGAATGGTGATCTGTTGCCGCACCCCAAACACCCCCATATACGCCATCCCCGCCCCAAACAGCGCATAAAAAACGAACCTACCCACCATCGGCAACCGCCGCACCCCATCCCAAATAGCGGCCGCCGCCATCGCAATCACCCATGCCACAGGCAAAAAAAGCGTGATGTACATACTATTGACGTTGACCACCCACGTAGACGGAATCGGCAAATTGACCTGACGGCCGAGCAACAGCCCAAACAAAAGCGCAACCCAAAAAGAGATCATGAAAATGGGCGTGTACCACGCCTGCCCTGGGTGCGGCACAGCATCGCGCCGCACCCATCGCCACAACCGCGCACCCACCGCCAGCAGCAAGGCAACGGCCGCCGCATACGCAAACCCGCGCTCCCACCCCACATCAAGATACGCCGTCGGCACATTGTTGTAGTTCGGTATTTCACGAGTGAGATCGGCCGGATCGGTCAGTGCCGCCAACTGAATAATGCGCGGCAACGCCAGCACAAAAGCAACCAGCCCCGCCAACACCAAATCAACTGTGCCACGCAACCGATGCCCGATCCAGACGACGGCCGTGTATGGCACATAGAGCAAAAAAACTCGCGTGTGAATGAGAAACAACCCGGCCGCCAGCACCCCGATCACGATGGCGTTGCTCCGTTTTTTGTCCGGGTCTTGCGCGGCCGTCTGCCACGTCAGCCCCAGCAAAACTGGCATAATCAGCATCCCCGCCAACTGCGTAATGCGCCCCCAACTGATGTAAAAGCCAGGGAAAAAGAATGGCAATGCCACCAAAAACGCCGCCAGCAAACCAACGCCTCGCCGCTTTGAGATCATCACCGCGCCCTTGTACACCGTCAGCGGAATCAGGCTGCTGATCAACTGCCCCAACACAAGCAACGTCTGGGGCAAGTCGCTGCCGATCATGCGGATGATCGTGGTCGGTAGCGCGTAAAATCCAGTGTGGTAGAGCGGCCGTTCAATGTTGATAATCGGCGCGTAATCGGTGATCATGCGGCCGGTTGTCACCATCACCTGCGTGATCAGCGCGTGGTGGCTGCTATCGACCCAGGGGGGAAAGGCGAGGGTGCGGATGGCGAAGAAGCGGGTGAAGAAGGAGATGAGAAGAAGGGAGAGAAGGATGAAGGATGAGGGATGAAGGGGGAGGGATGAGGGTGTGCGTCGCCAGCGACTGGCTGCCAGCCACCAACTGCCGATGACCAGCACCGATAGCAACCAAGCGGGAAACGAAATAAGCAATGACCCCCACAACCAAACAATCGCCCAGAGGCAAAAGGCAAGCGGGAACGGAAAGCGCGAGAGCAGCGCGGGGGCTGGCAGAATGAGCAACAGGGCGATCAGCAGGGGCGCGTGGTTGCGGCCGAGCGCGGCCGTTTCTGCCCACACGGCCGCCCATGTCAGCGTATGCCGTGTGATCAGGCGCAAGTCGGCAATCTTCGATTCTGCCCCAGAAAATGCGCCCGGTGTGATCGCGTCCAGCCCGTATCCCCAGATGGTGGTGGCCGGGTTGGCAACGGCCGCAATGGTCAGCGTATACGTTTGTCCGGCCGATTGCGCTTGCGGCAAAAAGGCGATCTCATGGATGTCGTTGTGCTGGATGGGCGCGGTTTGCAACTGTTCTTGCGCGATGATCGCCCCGGCCGCATTGCGTACCGTCAGCGTCACGATGCCGTTATCTTTACTGTCATAAGCGCGTTTCGCAAAGCGGATTTCGACCGCGCTCAACCCGCTTTGCGGGGACGTAAATGTTTGTGTCAGCGTCGTCGTTTCATCGGGGCGGGGTGCGCTGATATTCAGCCGATCTTGGTTGATGCCAACGGTGACAATCGGCGCGAATTGCCCAGTCAGCCCCACCCATGCAAGGCAGACAATCGCCCCGATCACGGCCGGAATAAGCCATACGGCCGTCTTTTTCACAAACGCCCTCTAAAAATTTAGCTCTTTGAACGTTTCACGGGCAAGGGCGTGCATGGCGGCCGATTGTTCTGGTGTCAGTCCCACCGTTTGCCAATAGCGGCCGAGCAACTCCGATGGCGTAAGCGCTTCCACATCGAGATCATCCCCTAGGCGCGTTCGTTTTTCGCGGCCGCGCTGACGGTTGATCTGCAAGCTAAACGCCTCCTTGAAATGCTGCCCGATTTGCCCTTCGTCCAGTAGCTCATCCAGTTGGCGCGGGTAGCGCAACTGCACCCGACAAATCGCCCCCACTACTTTTTCCGGCGCGGGCAATTGGTCGATGATCGTCTGCATAAAATTATCAGCTTCGGTCAGCGTCACCGACACATCGACGAACGGCCGGGTGTTCAGCTTCACAAATTGCCAATCAGTTTGCCCTTTCGCCACCTGTGCCAGCACAAACCCCTTTTGCTCTTTCGCTTCGCCAAAATCGACGCGCTCAATCGACCCGGCATAGACGACGGGCGGCTGCTTGCCTTTGTTCACATCTTGGTGCTGGTGAATGTGACCGAGCGCGACATAATCGAACCGTTTATCGGCGACAACTGAGCCAGACAACACAAAATCACGGCCGAGCAACACCTGTCTTTCGCTGCCCCACGTCGCGCCACCCACCGTCGCATGGGCGGTCAAGATCAACGGTATGTCAGGATCAGCTTGCGCGATCAGGCGTTCGATCTGGCTGCTGATGCGCGTTTCCATTTCGTCACGCAAATCGTTCTCGTCTAACGCCAGCATCTCTTCGCGGCGCAGCAACATATTTCGCATCAGCCAGGGAATAGCCAGCACTTGCACCGGTGCGCCAATGTCGGCCGTCGTGTACAAGCGCGGCCGATCTGCCACAAACACGCCCGGTACATTGAGCGTAGCGAACTCTTGCATGGCGTGGGCGCGACGGGCGGCCGGGGAGGTGTCGTGGTTGCCGATGAGCAAAATAATAGGAATACCCGCCTGGGACAACCGCACGATACGCTGCTGCCACTGCTGCTGAAAACGGGGGTGCGGCCGTTGGTTGCGGTATGCGTCCCCGGCGAAAATGACGAGATCGGCCGCCTCTGCTATCGCCCGGTCAATAATCGCATCAAGCGATTGCAAAAAGTCTACCACCCGAATCGGCATTCCCGTTTCGGTGTCATGGCGGCCGTGCGTTACCATGTCGATGTGTGCGTCTGCGAAGTGAATCAGTTTAATCATAGCTTTTCGAGATAGAGTTTTGAGATAGAGATAGAGAGAAGATTTGGTTAGATGTTCATGCCGTCCATATCTTTCTCTATCTCCAGTCTCTCTCTCACTCCTCTTTGATCTCCAGCGAATAAGTGCCTTGTACCAGGATGCTGTTCGGGCCTTCGATGACGGCCGCGACATAGTATGTGCCAGCGTTGACAGCGAGGGTCAGCGTTTCATCGACCGTGCCGAATTGGCGGCTGTTGGCGATCCGTTGTTTGCGGCCGTCATACACATACAGATCATAATTTTCTGACCCGTTTTCGTTTGATGGCATCCCCGATAAGGTGATTTCTAATGCCATCGTGCGTGGCACTTCGATGCGATACAGGTCAATTGTGTCGCCCGGTGTGTTAAAGTCGCCCGTCACCGTACTGTTGATCGCAACGGTGGGCGCACTGCTTGGTATATTGCCTGCTTGATTGTTGTACGCCATGATCGGCAAGTAAACTTGGTTCGCCAGCACAGGCGTAGTCAGCTCGATTTTCTCGACCACATTGGCGACACGAACATCACCGCCAGAGAGTGTTTCGCCGCCGATCACATACAGTTCATGCCCCACCACTTCGCCCCGCGCCCAACTGCGCTGCGGCCCGTCGATGTTGTACAAACTATTTAGCCTTTCCCAATTGCCCTCTTTGATGCCGCTCTCTTCATCAAAGTTGAACACTTCGATAGAGGGAACAAGGCTGGGGCTGATGGTGCTGCTGGTGTAGCCGCCAAAAACGTACCAACGGCCGTCAGCGCCCACCACGCTGTCTGCCATAAAGCGGGTCGTGATTGGCTTGTTGGTCAGTTCAAACCATTGACCGCTCTCAACCGGATCATCGGATAGGTCGAGGCACAGGACACTGGCAAGAAGGGTCGTGTTGGCATCGGTCGGCCGTAGACCACCGACGACACACAAATAGCGGTCTGCGATCATTGCGCCGGTGTGGGCATATATATCACCCGGCATGGCGGGAATGGCGTTGGGCGAAAATTGGATCGAGCTTGCCCAATCGCCACCATTTTCAATAGCATCATACGTGTAAACGACTGATTGCGCGGACGATGTACCGATACGGCCGTCATACGGGCCGTTCAGCCCACCGATCACGTAGTAACGGTTTACGCCGGGGCGCGTGTCTGACACCACGGCCGCATAGATGGCTGGGTCTGCGATCCATTCGGGCGAAACGCCCACCCGCCAACTGTCCGTGCGCGTATTGTAAATACAATGGTTGTCCGCATATTCGACACTATCGCCCACATAGCCAGTCGGGACAAATATCTCGTTGCCAATGACGGCCGCATCCATATTGGAGTAGCCTGCATTGTCGAACGCACAGCCAGCAGGCATCGGTGCCATTTCTGTCCATGTTTTGGTGCGTGTGTTAAAACGGCCGACGCTGCTTGTTCGTAATGGCGCAACATCATCAACAAACGTTTGCCCACCGATCACATAGATATTTTCCCCAATGGCGGCCGTCATGTGGCGACTGCGATTTGATAGCTCCGACACCCACGCCACATCTGTTTCTGATTGCGCCTCATCTTCCTCGATCCACATTTGAATACTGAGCTTGGCCAATCCATTGACCGCTTGACTGACATCTGCAATCTCAACATAGTACGTTTGCCCCTGCACCACTTGCATCTCTACTTTTGATAGTAGCCCGTTCGCATCGTCGTTGCAGCCAGACAATAGCGGCACGCCTAGCCCCGTGCATGACGTAGCTTGGTAGACGGCGATAATGGTGTCGTAGTTGTCTTGATAACTGAAGTTGGGGGCGGCTTCTACGTGCAGGCGGCCGGTGGTGGGGGCTTCAAATTTGTACCAGCCTGTGCGGTAGCCTGTTGTGTCTACGGGCGGTATGCCATCAAAACAGGCGGACAGATCGGGGTCTTCGCTGGCGATGGTAAACAGGTTGGTGACTGTCTCATAGCTCAAAATTTGTCCATCGATCAACGCCTGTTTGTCTGCAAGCGGCACATCGGCCGCGCTGTAGCAGCTATCGGTGGCCGCCCCCAAATCAAACACCGAAAGGGTGCGCTGCTCAGTTTTAGAGGCAGCATCACGTGTCCCGCTTTCCGGCCGTTGCGCGGCCGCCAGCGTTGTCATCGCAAAAATTAAAATCACAATCAAAACAGTTCGATAAGGGCGCATACGTGTTGCTCCTGCTAGGCATAGTTTCCTGACGCGATTGTACTTGACACAGAGCGAATTGGGTAAAGTATGATCGCTCATGGTATTTCAGTAAATCAGTATGTCAGTTTGGCTTTTCGCATCTAAATGCCTAACTGTTTCATTTGTTCTGAACATTGTTGTGGATACTGTAGCCGTCCATTTCGATCAAACCAACATAGGGTGATTTCGCGATCAACGCACAGGTATTCGGTGATCCATGGGAGTGAGTTAGGCTCTTCGGCTAAAACCATACAGAGCGTGATTGGTTCATGCAGTGATGACTTGTAGCGAAACCTGTACTCATACAGTTGGCTCA
>CALECP010000424.1 GCA_937949915.1 uncultured Anaerolineae bacterium | reverse complement strand
GCGTGAGTATGGCTTTTATTCCAATGTGAATCCCGAAGTCAGTCACCCACGCTGGTCTCAGGCATCTGAACGCCGCATCGGGGAAAGCGGCCGTCGGCCGACGCTCAAATTCAATGGTTATGAGGAGCAAGTGGCAGCTCTTTATGACGGCATGGATTTGAGCGTAGACATTTAGTTTTTGCGTGGTCGCGGTGCGGGATCATTCCCGCATCCGGCCGTGCTTTCTCTCTGGTACGGCCGCTATTACCGCCATCACACATGATCGGGTAGCCGCGACTCGACTTCCCGAATGGCGGGAACGGTGTACGCCATCATCGGCACAAACGCCCCCACTAGCCCCGCCAATACCAACATCAAAGACATACCCGACCCGGCACCATTGCCCACCAGCCAGCCAAACGTGTCGGCGAGTGCGCCGCCCTCTTGCATCGCTGGTTCAAAAACGCCATCGGCCAATGGCCCTGCGACAAAGGTTGAGATCGGCATGATCATTTGGGCAATGAGGCGACGGACGGAGAAGACGCGCCCTTGTACGTCGGGGGCGACTTTCGTTTGCCAAATCGCTTGATTCGACCCGTTCAAAACAGAGATGGCACTGCTTTGGAAAAAGCTGGCGGCCGCCCATAAAAGCAACCCATTTGCCACGCCCAGCAGCACAACCCCAGCGAGACAGCTAACGATCATGCCGCCTAGTACCCCATGAATTTTGTGCTTTGTGCCGCCCCATGCGGTCAGCAGCAACCCGCCGACTACGCCACCGATAGCCCCAAATGCTTGTACTGTGCCTAACGTCGCTTCGTTGTTGCCGGTGCGCGCCAAAATCATCGGTACGGTGGTGGCGATGCCCAGCATGAGAACAAAATTGAGGACGAGAAAGACAGATTGCAGCCCCAGCAAGCTCGGCCGTTGCCAAATATAGGTGAAGCCGTACTTCGTTTCTTGCCAAAAGCTGCCGCGACTTTTCTCTCCCTCGGCCGTGCGTTCTGGTTGGGGGATTTTGGTGATAAAGAGCAGCAGTACACCGACGGCGAAGGTGACGAGATCGATGGTGATGATACCGGTGAGACCGACGGCCGCGTAGAGGGCGGCCGCCAGCACGGGGGCGAGTATTTGGGTGAGCGATCTGCCTATCGACTGGAGACCACTGATGCGCGTGTATTGGTCTTTGTCTACCATCATCGTGACGGCCGATGAGAAGGCAGGCCACTGCAACGATTGAAAGCTGCCTGTGAGGAAATTCAGCACAAAAATATGCCATACTTCGAGACGGCCGGACGCGAACAACAGCACCAAAACCAACGTGTCTATCCCTGCCATCACATCGGCAAACATCAGCAGATATTTGCGATTGAAACGATCTACAATCGTCCCCGCGATAGGGCCAAACAAGATGTTGGGCAACAGATACGCCGTCATTGCCGTTGTCAATGCGGTGGCTGATCCCGTTTGCTCAAACAGCCAAATCGACACCCCAAACCCGGTCATCGTACTGCCTACTTGGGAGACCAATTGCCCGATCCAGAGCATTAAAAACGCTTGAAAGCCCGGTTTGTTTGTCGCTGTTTTCTGTGTCATCCCGTTTCTCCGCGTTAGACATTCATCAGGTGTTCGAGTGCTTTGAGTTGGTCACGAGTACCGATGACGATCAAGATGTCATCGACGTTGAAGCGGGTATCGGCCGAGGGTGTGATCACCGCTTCTTCGCTGACGATGGCAAGCAACGTGACCCCTGTTTTTCGACGCACGTTGGCTTCGACAACAGTTTGTCCGACTAATGGCGATCCCGCTTGGACTTGGACTTCTTCTAGCCACATTTCGACCCCGCTTTTGAGGCGCAGCACGTCCAGAAATTCAGTCAATTGTGGATTGAGGAGCGATTGTGCCATGCGCTGGCCGCCAATGTAGTAGGGCGAAATAACGCGGTTTGCGCCAGCACGGAGTAATTTTTGTTCGTTTTCGGGATAGGATGCACGGGCGACGATGTGGAGATCGGGGTTGAGTGTACGGGCAGATAACACGACGACAAGATTAATTGCGTCTTCTCCGGCCGTGGCGATCAGCCCCCATGCGCGGTCGATTCCGGCTTGTGTCAGGATACTGTCGTGGGTGGCATCCCCGGAGAGTGCGATACGGCCGTCCTTATTGACAGCCTCGCATAGCGTAGGATCGTTGTCGATGATCACCACTTTTTTGTCGTCTTCTAGCACGGTGACGGCCGACCGGCCGACACGCCCATAGCCACATACGATCACATGCCCTTTCAGTGAATTGAGTTGCTTTTCCATACGTCTCCTCTGAAGCATACCAGACAGCTCGGCCGCCAAAATTAGCTCGACCAAGCGCGAAAACAGGTAAGCCAATGTGCCGACCCCGATACAAATGTAGATGATGGTGAAGATGCGGCCGTTTTCCGATAGCGGTTGCACTTCCCCATATCCGACTGATCCCAATGTGATGACCGCCATATATGCCGCATCAAGAAAGTTCCATCCTTCGATCAGCATATATCCGGCCGTGCCAACCAAAAACAAAACCAAAATGGTCAGCAACAGATTGGCAAAACGGCGGGTATAGAGAATCATACGGAGGATTGTAGCAGAGTCGTCTCTGCAAGCGGTCAAGTAGAATATGATACACTATCCATATGACGTTACATACCATTCAAGTTTCAGATAGCGTTTACCGGCGGCTGGTGCAATATGCACGCGCATCTGACAAAGCGATCAATCAATATGCAGAGCAAGCTCTCGACCAAACGCTGCCGCCCACATTGGACATCGTGCCGGAGCGATTTCGAGCAGATTTATCGGCGTTGCCGATGCAAGATGACGCGGAACTATGGATGGTGACACGCCAAGATTTGAATGATGAGCAAGCGGCCGAATATGAGCAACTTTTGCAATGCAATGCGAGTGGACAACTATCATCAGCACAACAAGAACGACTGACCGAACTGCGGGAGCGAGCTGATTTGTTGATGTTCCGCCGCTCTTATGCATTTTTACTCCTCAAACGGCGTGGGCATGAGATACCCTCAGTTGAACAATTGAATGGTGAGCCGTGGCTATACCTTAGCTAACTTGCAGCGTTAGAAGTATTTGCAACCGAATAACTCATTATGATAGATTTTTTTTCTACGACTACTTATAGAACGGTAGATGGCTATTTGAAAAG
>CALECP010000423.1 GCA_937949915.1 uncultured Anaerolineae bacterium | reverse complement strand
ATCGGTCAAATTGCTCAAAGGCGAGGTCGAGAAAGGCGATCATATCGTGATCGATGTAGAAGACGACAAAATTGTATTTGTGCGGGATAAAGTAGCTGTTCCGGCGTAATCACGCCGGACACGTCTACGGTAATAGTAGGGACACGATTCATCGTGTCCCATTGGTATCTATCTCAAGCTAAGGCGAAAATCGGTCAAATCTGCACGTAATCGGTAGTCTGTCACACTTGTTTCGCCCGGTGTTGAAACACACGGGCTGTCAGTGTGCCTTCCGGCACTGCCAAAAACCCGTTTCAAACGGGTTTCAGTCGGCGTAGCAGCCGGTTTCAACCGGAGCGGTAACGAGTAAAACGCTTGACTTGGTATATATGGGACACGATGAATCATGTCCCTACCATCATCAAGTCGCCATCAAATCACTATCAGAAAATCAGCCCAACGTGACGCGAACCTGATGCGTTCCGCCGTCCGCAATGTACGGGATCAAGTTGCCATCGACGGCCGCGCCATCAACCGACAACCCCGTTACCCCACAACCCGCTCCTGACGCATTATCAACAGCAATCACATACGTCGTACCACGGAACACCCGCGTGATCGTTACCCCCGGCCACGTTGTCGGAATCACCGGATCGATCTTGATGCCATCATAATCGGGATGCACACCCAAAATCGCTTGCGTAATCGAAATGTAGTTCCATGACGCGGTGCCTGTCAGCCACGAATTTTTCGCTTCGCCATGTGTGGGCGCGTCCTTGCCAGCGATCATTTGCGAATACACATACGGCTCGGTGC
The DNA here is from genome assembly GCA_937949915.1 of uncultured Anaerolineae bacterium. Taxonomy (GTDB): domain Bacteria; phylum Chloroflexota; class Anaerolineae; order Promineifilales; family Promineifilaceae; genus CALECP01. Next base: position 13,472 of record CALECP010000423.1, on the reverse strand, counting down.
GGTGCGTATCGCTGATCGCTTCACGGTTCGATGGGCAAATCCGCATGTAGTAATCAAACGCTTTGTCGGGGCGGCGAATCACCGTTTCACCCCACACGATCCAGGGATTGGTGTGGCAGAAGATACCGGCGTTTTCTTTGTAGCCCGGTGGGTACGATGAGATTTCGCCCATGTGCAAGTAATAGCGTTGGTACGCCGGTTGGTGCAAAACGATGCCGTGTGGGGTGGCTAAATGTTCGCCTACCGCGTCGAGTGCTTTTTGTGCCTCACCCGTTTCTACGCCGATGCCAGCCATCGCGGCAATGCCTTGTGGTTCGATGTAAATCGCGCCTTCTGTGTTGGCGGCCGTGCCGATTTTGTTGCCAAAATGGTCGTAGGCACGCAAGAACCAGTCGCCATCCCATCCATGCTCTAGCACAGTCGCTGTCATCGCGTCAGCCATTTCTAGGTACTTCGCCTGATCAGCTTGTTTGCCAGCGGCCGCAGCCAGTGCCGCCATTTCACGACACGCATGGGTGAACAAAACGGCGATAAAGACGCTTTCCGCCACTTTGCCGTCTGTTTGCCCCTCCGTCGTCTGAAAACTTTCGCCAGAAACGGGGCTAAAACAGTTGAGATTGAGGCAATCGTTCCAGTCTGCCCGGCCGATCAATGGCAACCCGTGCGATCCCAAGCGATTGATGGTGTAATCGAGCGCACGAACGAGATGGTTGTACACCGTTTCTGTTAGCTCGGTCGGTTCTCCGGCCGCGGCCGCTGCTTCTATCTCATCTTCCGTAAACTGATACGGCACTTTTTGGTCGAGCAAATCAAGATCGCCGGTCTCTTTGATGTACGCCGCCACACCCATGATCAACCATTGCGGATCGTCGTTAAATTCGCCGCCCAGCCCATCGTTGCCGCGCTTGGTCAATGGCTGATACTGGTGGAATGCGCCGCCGCTCGGCCGTTGGGTCGCCGTAATATCGACAATACGTTCGCGCGCCCGTTCGGGAATCATGTGAACAAAACCGAGCAAATCCTGATTGGAGTCGCGGAAGCCCATTCCCCGGCCGATCCCACTCTCGAAGAACGATGTGGAGCGGCTCATGTTAAACGTGACCATACATTGATACGAGTTCCAAATGTTGACCATGCGGTTGACGTGTTCGTCTGGCGAATCGACCTGATATTTACCCAGGTAGCCGTCCCAGGTTTCTTTCATAATGGCGGCCGCATTTGCTACCTCATTTTGATCAAGGTATTTGGCTATCGTCGGCCGGACAGGCTCTTTGTTGATCACATCTTGCGCTTCATATTTGAGCGCGTACAGCTCTTCAAACCGCTCGCTGCTGATCGGTTTCGGCTCATCTTCCGGCGTAAAGTCATGGTAGCCCAACAAATGGATGATCGTTTTCGATTCGCCCGGTTGGAGGGTGATTTTGTGCTGGTATGCGCCGATGGGCGACCAGCCATGCGCGTGGGAGTTGCCCATCTGCCCCCGTGCGACCGCCATCGGGTTGTGCCAGCCGCGATACGCGCCGAGGAAGTTTTCGCGCTGGGTGTCGTACCCGGCCGGGCTTTCTGACGTGGCAAAGTACGCATAATGGTTGCGTCGTTCGCGGTACTCTGTCTTGTGATAGATCACATTGTCTTCGATTTCGACTTCACCGATATTGAAGTTGCGCTGAAAGTTTTTGCCGTCATCTTCTGCATCCCACAACGCAAATTCGACACTGGCGTAGAGGGAAAGTTCGGCCGCGCTGTCTCGGTTATTGGTGACAGTTGTCTCCCAAATCTCGACATTTTCGTTCATCGGCACCATGTAGCGCGTGCTGGTGTGAATCTCTTGGTAGCTGCTGCTGATGCGCGTGTACCCCATGCCGTGTCTGCATTCGTAATCCTGCAAATGGTTCTGGGTGGGCTGCCAGCTAGGCGACCAAAAGATGCCGTTGCTCTCGTCGCGCAGGTAAATATAGCGGCCGCCAGAGTCTGTTGGCACGTTGTTGTAGCGGTAGCGGGTGATACGGCGCAATCGTGCGTCTCGATAGAATGAGTAGCCACCGGCCGTATTGGAAATGATGCCGAAATACGCTTGTGTGCCGAGGTAGTTAATCCAGGGCAATGGCGTGTCGGGGCGGGTGATCACGTACTCGCGGTTGTCGTCGTCAAAATAGCCAAAACGCATGATTGTTTTCTCCTAACATTGTGTATGGGATTAATGTCCGCCATCATCTCTCATTTTGGACGGAAAATAGTTGCGGCAAGTATAACATTGAGACGAAAAAAAGTCGTATTTTGGGTGCGTTCCCACTTCGGCTGGGAAAAGGGGCAAATCAAGACAACTTCATCAAGAAGTCAGGCCACCATCGACACGCAAAATCGTGCCGGTGATGTACGCGGCGCGGTCTGATGCGAGGAAGGTAACGGCCGCCGCCACCTCTTCCGGCCGTCCCAGCCGTCTCAATGGCGCGTTGCGGAGTACCCACTCCTGTGCTTGTGTAGAAATAGCGGCCGTCAAATCGGTCGGGATCAAACCGGGCGCAACCGCATTGACTGTCACCTGGCGCGGGCCCACTTCTTTTGCGAGGGCGCGAGTAAAGCCATGAATGCCTGCTTTTGATGCACTGTAGTTGGTTTGGGCAGGCGTTCCCATCACCCCCGCAATCGACGATACATTGATGATCCGGCCGCCTGTTTTTTGGCGCATCAACGGCCGCACGGCCGCACGGCAACAGTTGAACACGCTTTTGAGATTGGTGTCGATCACCGCGTCCCATTGCGCTTCATCCATGCGGGGCAATAGCGAATCGTCTGTGATACCGGCATTGTTCACCAAGATGTCGAGGCGGCCGAATTGTGCAATCACACCGTCGATCAACTGTTGCGCGGCCGTAAAATCAGCCACATCTGCTTGGAAAGCGGCGGCCGTTCCGCCAGCGTCGGCGATCAGGCGTACCGTTTCGGCGGCCGCCTCTGCGTTGCGATAGTAGTTGACGGCAACCAGTGCGCCATGTGCGGCCAAATCGAGGCAGATGGCACGGCCGATACCGCGTGAACCACCGGTGACAAGAGCGATTTTATCTGTAAGCATGATCGGATGAAGGGGTGTAAGTGCGCCGTTTGACGGTCGGATCGATCCGCTTGAGCAAGCCAGCAAGCACCTTGCCGGGGCCGATTTCGACCATTTGCTCAACCCCATTTTCTATCAGCCAGCGCATAGATTGTGTCCAGCGTACTCGGCGCGTGAGAATATATTTCAGTTCGTAGCGGATAGCGGCCGGGGTGGTCATCGGCGCGGCCGTTAGGTTGCCGATGACGGGAACATGGGGCTGTGCGATGGGCAAAGCGGTGAGGAGATCATGAAATGGAACAGTTGCGGCCGCCATCAGCGCGGAATGGGAGGCGATGGAGATAGGCAATACAAGCGCACGGCCGCGCTGCTTTTTGGCGAGGGCGGCCGCGTGTTGCACGGCGGCCGTATCGCCCGAAATCACCGTTTGCCCAGGGCAGTTGTCGTTGCCAACCGTCACGACTTGCCCGTCTAGGCGGCGCACTTGCTGGCAAATATCTTGTACTGTTTCAAGCGGGAGTTTGAGAATAGCGGCCATGCTGCCCGGCCGTTTTTCGCCCGTTGCTTGCATAATCCGGCCGCGCTGGTATGCCAGTCGCAGCCCATCTTCAAAGGTGAGGCTACCGGCGGCCGTGAGCGCGGTCAGTTGCCCCATGCTGTGTCCAGCCATGTAATGCACGACGTTGCCTGTTTGCTGCCACATCTGCCACCGTGCCATGCTGGTGACAAAAAGGGCGGGCTGCTGCACGGCCGTATCGCGCAGGGCGTGTGCGCCGCCATTACAGCAAATGCGCGTGATCGGCATGTCCAGTATGTCGTCGGCCGTTTGGTATAGTTGTCGTACCAGCGACGATTGCGCGATCAAGTCGCGCCCCATACCAGCTTGTTGCGATCCCTGTCCGGGGAAAAGGGCGGCCGTTACCATGCGAAAAAAAAGGCCGCTCTGGGCGACCATTTTCATTGTGAGCGTTCGGCTTTACGAAAAAGCCCCCCGCGATCTATTCCTCGTCAAACGCTTCGAGAATTTGACGGCCGCGATAGGTGCGGCAGCTTGGACACATGATGTGCGGTTGTTTCATTTCACCGCAGTTATCACATGCAATCAGTTTACCCACTGTGAGTGAGTGATGCGAACGTTTATTTTTGCGTCGGCGGTTTGAAATGCGCCGTTTAGGTAATGCACCCATAATGTCACCTTTAACTTTTGAAATACAAATATGAAAACGCGGCAGAATTACCGCAAGTAACTATTATATTCATCGCGTGAGAGGTTGCAAGCACAATTTTGTATCTTGGGGGTTTTCAGTTATTCAGTTTGTCACTATATCAGTCGGCCGCATACAGTCTATCTTGTCGTTTTAGCCCATCAGTTACAAGCTAAGGAAATAAGTGGATGCAACCGCTCGCTTTACATTGCTTTTTAGAGAAACCCGTCGCAACGCAATGTTTCACAGCAGACGCTTACTAAACCCACTCAAATGATTGTTCGCGGGTGATCTCTTTGAAAGTGGCGCAATGTAGCCCGTCCATGCCCAGCCACGTCCCCAAAATCGCTAACTCTTGATCAAACAATTGCGCCAAATAACGCCGACGGCCATCTGACAGTTCCGGCCGATCTTGCATCTGCCACAACGTTTTTACTTTGTCCCGTGCGCTCTGTGGTACTAGCTTTTTGCGGATAAATATGACCGACTTTGAGTACACAATTTTGTCGCGTAGAGGATTCGCTTGCATCCGTTCGGCCGAAACATTGCGTGCCTCATCACCGTAATCCCAAAGTGGGATATTGTCATACCCGATAAAGTGACAAATACGCTCCAGCTCTTTTTGTGGATACGTGCGTAATCTATCGAAAAAGACAGGCAATACACGCTCCCGGCCGAACAACTCGAAAAACGGCTCTAGCTGCATCGCATAGCGACTGTACGCAATTAACTCAGGATGCTGATCGACGGCCGTTTCGATGTCCACCTTGATCTCTTTTTCTGTCCACTGATGAATGTATTGCGACACCAAACGGTCGATAGGATGACGCATCACATAGATAAATTTTGCGTCTGGCACATGCTTTTGTATCCGTGCGGCCGTGCCGGGGTACGTCGGCAGCTTGGTGTAATGGGTTGTGCTTTCCCCCGCCAGTTCACCCGACTTTTTGCCCTCAAAATGACGCGAATACCACATCATCCCTTTCGCATACACAGGCATATCGCTGAAAAAATACAGCTCTTTCGGCTCGCTCATCACGATGCCCGGTTGCCGTGCCAATTGTTCGTGCAGAGTGCTGGTCGCGCATTTCATCGCGCCGATGATCATAAAATCGGGTAGATTGTTCATAGACATACTCTTATTGAAGCAACGATACCCGCATGTGATCGGCCGTGCAAATCGAAAGACTCATCTCCCCCGCCAGCGCATTATTTTGTCTGCTATCAGTGCGCCAGCGTATGAAAAAAGCAGATCGAGCAACGAGAAAGTGCGGCTGGGGAAAAACGCTTGTGACCCTTCTTCGGCCGTGATCAAAAGGAGCGCGATCACCGTTCCAACCAGCCCACCGCGCACTTTTTTCGGCCCCGTCAATAGGTTGATCGCAACAGTCAAAATCGCCATGACAACCAAATGCCCCACTTTGTCGCCACCCGGAAATTGGTAGAGACGAATCAGGAAGGCAGGCAGGGCGGCTTGGTCGGCCGCCACGATCACCCAGAAAAATGCGCCCACACATGCCAGCGCACCGATTAATACAACCGCTCTTTTCATCATCCTCTTGCACACGCAGGCCATGGGCCAGACGGCGGAATGACACACGCCCCGCTTTGTCCCGTTTGACCGGTACGAAAGCCATTGTTGGGATGAGCGTGTCCGTCGATGCGGTCTGGATAATTGGGATCGAGCGACAAAATGCCCTGATAGCCACCATACGCCAGCACCTCGCCATCAGACAAGCGCACAAATTCATGCGGGTTGCGGAAGTCGGTCAACGGCTTTTGATACACCGTTTCATAGTTGACGGGTGGGGCAATCGCCCAGCCTAACGGCTCGCGGAATTGCGGATTCTCACGCCACATTTTGCCGAAGCCATGCTCAGGCTGCCACTTGCCCGGTGGTGGAATAATAGAAGGGTCGGATACCGGATCGATACCTGCTTGGTAATTGTCTGTTTTTACGCCCACCAATATATCGGTGATAGTGTCGCCAATGATGATCAGTATTTCATCTCTCTCTGCGATCCATACCATGCTGCCATGCTCAAAGTATTGTTGTGATGCTTGCGAAATGAGCGGCCGGGAGGGACAACTGCGCCAAAACGGCCGGTCAACGCGGTTATTGGGGTCTTGCAATTGATCACCTGCGGGTAAAAAGAACCATTCAGAGGTGCAATCGTGTTGGACATGGCGCGATTCTGTAATTTTCTGTCCATTTAACTCAAACCAAATGGTGTGTCTGTACGCAAGAGAATTTTCGTCTGTCGTTTCCGTTGGCAACGCTTGTTTGCCCGTGCGTGAGACAGTATACGTCGAAACATCATCATAATAGCCGTTGTCTCTACGATGGAACAATGTCAGTCGCGCATCGGCCGCTATGTCGGGAAAATGCCATTCGACAGCGATCTCTTGCCCTGCTATGACACGCTCTGGCGTAACAAATAGGCGTGTTGACACAGTTGGTGGAGGTGTTGTGGGGCTGTTTTTCGCGCATTCTGGCCACGGGCCAATCGGTGGAATGACGCAATCGGGCGTGACAGGGGGTGGTGTATCGCCTTGTGTGGCGCATGTCGGCCACGGCCCCGATGGCGGGATTACACAATCACCGTTTGGCTGGGTGGGTGTCGTTGGCGTGGGCGGAGATGGGCTATTTCGAGCGCAGTCCGGCCATGCGCCCGATGCCGGAATCACACAGTTGTTATCTAAATGAGGCGGCGGTGTGTCCCCTTGCGTGGCGCATGTTGGCCATGGGCCAGATGGAGGAATGACGCAATCGGCCGACGGGGCAGCACGGGTATTACTCGCTCCATACAGCAGCATAAGTAGCACGAGCAAACAAAGCGGGGTAATTTTTCGATTGAGCGAATGGTGTAACATCATCATACTCCTTGATAAAAGTTAGTTAGGAGCAGGATACGCGAAAGGGCGGCCGATCACCATCACGCACCGCCACCTGTAACGATACGATCAATCAACGTTCGTTGATGGTCGTTTCGTGACGGTGGTTGATGTATAGTAAACGCACGATGGTTTTGCGACACAAATGGGTAGGGGTGCGCTGGTGTATTTTTTTGTTGATGGGATGCCTGTTGCTCTCGCGTTCGGCGCGGGTATGGTCGCAGCAGCCCACACTCGACTGTACAGGCACACCCGATTCGGCCGAACAGCTATTCAACTGCATGGACACGGCCGAAAAAATAGGGCAGCTATTTCTCGTTACCTTTGATGGCGACACGGCCGCAATCGACAGCGCACTCGCCAACTTGATTTTGCGCGACCACATCGGCGGGGTTGTTCTCCAAGCGGACAACGACAACATCACCGGCCGCGGCCGCTCCGTCCCCGCACAAGTTGCCCAATTAAACCGCCAACTGCAAAACTACGCACTCAACCCCACGGCCGGATTCCCCGGCACTGGCAGCACAGGCTTCACCGAACAACGCACCCCCATTCCCCTCTTCATCGCCGCCCAGCAAGAAGGCAGCAACACCGCCCAGCAAGCGATCCGCACCGGCTTGACGGCCGTCCCCAGCGCATTGGCGATTGGTGCAACATGGAACCCCGATAACGCGACGGTGGTTGGTCAAATCGTCGGCCGTGAACTGGACACCATCGGCATCAACATGCTCCTCGGCCCCTCGCTTGATTTGCTCGAAAATCCAGACAGTACAAACACACTTGGCACACGCTCATTTGGCGGCGACCCGTACTGGGTCGGCCGCATGGGGCAAGCGTATACACAAGGCATCGCAGACGGCAGCAACGGCCGCATCGCTGTGATTGCGCGGCACTTCCCCGGCTTTGGCGGCTCTGATCGGCCGACCAACCTCGAAATCGCCACCGTCCGCAAATCGCTCGATCAATTGGCACAGCTCGATTTGCAACCATTTTTTGCGGCCGCACAGGCAACCACACCGGTCGATGGGCTGCTCGTCACCCACATTCGCTACCGAGGGCTAGACGGCAACTTGCGTGATACAACGCCGCCCGTCAGCATGTCGGCCACCGATCTGTCGGAACTGATCGCCGTTGACCCCGCACTGGCACAATGGCGCGACAATGGCGGCTTGATCGTGTCAGACGCGCTCGGTGTGCCTGCGGTTCAGCGTTTTTATGATGAAACAGAGCAGGAATTTCCCCATCGTCAAATCGCTAAAGATGCGTTTCAGGCAGGCAACGATTTGCTGTTTTTGTCTGATTTCGCGCTGGGGTCAGAGCTTTCCGATGCGGCCGCACAACTCGATAATATCCGTGATGTGATCACGTGGTTTCAGGAGCGTTACGACACCGAACCCGCTTTTCAGCAGCAGGTCGATGTGTCTGTGCAACGCATTCTTAGCCGCAAATTCGCGCTGTACAATGGCGATTTCGGCCGCAGCAATGTCTTATCCCCCCTGGCGGCCGCGACGGCACTTGTCCCCTCTGATCTCGGCGTATTGCCCGACGAAGCGATCACATTGCTCTCACCCACATTGGAAGAACTCGCAGCCTACCCCCGGCCGCAAAATAGCGATAACATCGTCATCTTTACCGATGTCCGCACCACGCAGCAATGCAGCACGTGCGAACCGATTCCACTGTTAGCGGCCGATCTATTGCAAACGCACCTTTTGAGCTTGTATGGCCCTGACGCAACCGGGCAAATCACGGCCGAGCAGATCAACAGCTTTACATTTGAGCAATTGCAAACGTATTTGCAACGGGAGCAAGACCTCTTTTTCCCGCCTGTTTTACCCCCGCCTGCGCCCACACTTACACCTACTATCGTCTTCTCACCCACCCAAACACCGGCCGATTTCACCCCGACTCCTACCCTTGTGCCGTCTCCCGTACCTTCCCCGACACCGCGCCCCGAATACGTGCTGCAAGAGGCGTTGCGCGAGGCAGACTGGGTTCTGTTTGCCATGCTCGATGCGACTGAATCTGTGCCGTCTTCCCTGGCGCTCAAAGCGTATTTGGCAGATCGGCCGCCGCTCGGCCGCGAGGCGCAATTGGTCGTTTTTGCCCACGATGCTCCCTGGTATTTGGACGCAACCGAGATCATCAAGACCGATCTCTATTTTGGTGTATACAGCCATGCCCCTGCGTTTGTCGATTCGGCCGTGCGTGCTTTATTTGGTGATGTGCAACCGGGCGGTGCGCTCCCTGTTAGCGTAGACAGTCTCGGCTATGATCTTTTTCAGATCACGGCACCAGAACGCAACCAAAAGATCGAACTGAGTATTGAGATCGACGGCCGCATTGTCCAGCCCACTGACGGCGAGCCGTTGCAATTAGAAGGTGGAGATCAAATCGACATTATCACCAGTCAAATTGTCGATTACAATGGGCATCCCGTCCCCGATCAGACACTTGTCCGCTTTGTGCAACAAGATTTTACAGACAGTTTGCTCGATAGCATTGGCGAAGCCGAGACGGCCGCGGGTGTAGCCCGTCTCCGTTTCATTTTGCCCGAAGGATTTACCGGGCAATTGCGGATTCGTGCCGAAGCCGGGGACGCACTCACCTCAGACGAAGTGCTGATCAGTGGCAACGAGGCGGCCATTATCACGCCGACATCGACCCCCACGCCCACGCCATCCCCCACACCGACACCCACCGCCACGCCGACGCAAACGCCATCCCCCACACCAACACAAACGCCCTCGCCTACCATCACGCCGACACAAACACCCTCTCCCACCCCACTGCCCACGCCCATTCCTGAACCGAGTATCGACATCACCTACACGGAAGGGCGCACTTTGCTGGGTACGGCCGTCGGTCTGTTCGCGCTGGGCTTCGCCACTTTCGCTATCGGGCAATCGTTTTTAGAGAGGGCGGCCGAGCGGTTGCGGCTCATCGTGTGGACACTATTGGGCGGCTTGATCACGTATAATTATGTGTTGCTAGGCTTGCCCGGTTCTGGATGGTTTGGTGGGGAATCGCTCTCGCGTAGCTTTGTCGTCATCTTGTTTGGTGGCGCAATCGGGATCATCACCTATTTGCTTAGTCGTCGGGTCAAATAAACGCTTGACAGCCATGTTACTATGTTGAGGCTACAGTTTATTTATAGGGGAAAAACAACATGAGTGACACAACAGATTCAATGCTCCGCACGACACCTGCGCCCCTGACCGTTTGGGGACGCGATATGATCGGTGAAAAATCGATCAAGCAGATTGAAAATGCTGCCCGCTTGCCGGTGACGATGCGTGTTGCCCTCATGCCAGATGCTCATCTTGGTTACGGACTGCCGATTGGCGGCGTGGCTGCACTCGAAGGAGCGATTGCTCCTTATATGGTAGGCGTTGACATCGGTTGCCGAATGCACGCGACGATTTTCGGCCGTTCACCGCACCACTTGAAACAGAAAACAGAGACGTACAAAAAGCTGCTGCTCGACCATACGTGGTTCGGCCGTAGTGCGCCTGCACGAGACAATCGTGCCGAGCATCCGATTTTGGATGATGCGCGTTGGGCGTTGCTTCCGGCCGCGCTGGGCGATCTCAAAAGCAAGGCGGCCGAGCAGCTTGGCACATCTGGCAGCGGCAACCATTTTGTCGAATGGACAAACTTAACTGTCGAAGCGGACAATCCATTTGATTTGGATGCCGGTAGCTATATCGCGCTGGTGTCGCATAGTGGTTCACGCGCTGTCGGCTACCATATTGCCAACTACTACAGTCAAATGGCGGAAAATATCTGTGCTTTCTTGCCCGGTGATCTGCGTAAATTGGCGTGGCTCGATGTTGAGCATGGCCCCGGTCAAGCATACGAAATGGCGATGAACCTTGCGGGGGACTTTGCCCGTGCCAACCATGAGGTACTGCACCAGCGTATCCGCGACGCGGCCGGTATGGCAGTGGTGGGCGAATTGCAAAACCATCACAATTTTGCGTGGCGTGTGGATCGGCCGGGCAACACACCGGTTTTCATCCATCGCAAGGGGGCGACTCCGGCCGAGCGGGATGTGTTGGGCATTATCCCTGGTTCGATGGCGACCCCTGGCTTTTTTGTGCAAGGATTGTGCGAGACGGCCGAAAACATTTTGGAACACCCATCGCTCAACAGCGCGGCACACGGCAGCGGCCGTAAAATGAGTCGCTCCCAAGCGAAAAAAGGGTTAGAGCCAAAGCGTGTCCGCGAGTTCCTTCGCAAGCGGGGGGTGAGTCTGATCGGGGCGGGTCTCGATGAAGCGCCTGATGCGTACAAAAACTCGAAAGACGTGATCGCGGCACAATCTGATCTGGTGCGTGTGTGGGCGCAATTCGACCCGGTGATCGTGCGGATGGCGAGCGATGGCGGCCGTTCGATTGGCGAAGCGGGGCCGCGCCGCGAAAAAACGAACCACTTCCGTCGTAAAAAGCGCCGAAAATAACGCCTTGCCCAGTGTTTGACCCGCGTGATTTTGCTTCAATGTCAAATTGACACACGTATTGCGCCGCGCTATAATCCCGTTAGAAAGGCGCAAATTGTTCGCATGTGGGTACACCTGTCTGGCGGTTGTAGCAGTTTACTTCTACGGCCGCTGTTATAAAGAGTCTAAATGTTGGCTTAAAGAACATCGACAGAAATTTATACCACCGTAAACCAACTCGGCTCTGCCCTTTCCTTTTGGCTAGTCGGGTTTTTTGTTTTCAGGACAACGTGGCGTGTTAAATTAAACTTACAGTAGGCTGATAGATTTCATGGCTGAGGAATATAATGATTTCGCAGAGGAACTAGAGAATTTCCTCGATTTCGATACCCCGAGTGAAGGTGATCTTCGCACCGGCACAATAGTTTCCATCTCTCCACAGGGGGTTATTGTTGCACTCGATAACCTCAAGCGAGATGGAATCGTACCCCACAGCGATCTAAGCAAGTTGGGTGACGAAGAACGCGCATCCCTAAAGGTGGACGATGAAGTCCTCGTTAAGGTGATGCCCGGTAATGATCCCGACACGATGCAGGTTTCTATTTACGAAGCGCGTATCGTTGAGGATTGGAAGCAAGTAAACGAGCTGCGCGAAAGTGGTGAGGTAATCGAAGTTGAGATTATCGGCTACAACAAAGGTGGTTTGATCGCCCCGTTCGGCCGTTTGCGTGGTTTTATTCCGTTGTCACAAGTCAGCGGTTTCAGCCGTGGCATCGACGACCGTGAACGCCAGCGACGCATGGCAAAGATGCGTGGCGACAAAATTCCGGTCAAAGTGATCGAAGTAGACCAAGATCGTCGTCGTCTCGTCTTTTCAGAGCGTGAAGGCTCGAAGGTAGCGCGTGAAGCGGGCCGCCAAGAGTTCTTCGACAACCTGAAACCAGGTGATACGATGTCAGGCAAGGTGCGGAATATCCGCGACTTTGGTGTGTTCGTCGATTTAGGCCCGGCCGATGGTTTGGTACATGTCTCTGAATTGGCATGGTATCGCATTGAGCATCCGCGTGAAGTGGTCAAAGTGGGCGATGTGATCGATGTCAAGGTCTTGAAAGTCAATGCCAAAGATCAGCGCATTAGCCTGACACGCAAGCCGATGATCACCAATCCCTGGGATGTCATCCACGAAAGCTATCAGGAACAAGCCTTGGTCGAAGGGCGCATTGTGCGGATCGTCGATTATGGTGCTTTTGTTGAGCTAGAGCCCGGTGTAGAAGGCTTGTTGCACATTACGCAGTTGTCTCGCACACCTGTACGCACGGTTGATGAATATGTGCGTGAAGGCGAGACACATCTTCTCCGCGTGTTGTCTGTAGACACAGATCGGCAGCGTATTCGCCTCAGTTTGAAATCTGTGACAGCGAATGAGCAAATCGAGTGGATGTCTCAGCAGCAAAAGAAGAAAGAAGAAGCTGCCCTTGCGGCCGTAGGCGCGACTTCGGTTGATCCAGAGCCGACACCAGCAGTTGAGACAGCAGAGACGGCCGAAGAAAGTGCGCCTGTTGCAGAAGTAGCTGAGACAGAGGAAGCCGCAGCAGAAGTTGCGGCCGTTGTTGAAGATGCACCTGTTGCAGAAGTAGCTGAGACAGAGGAAGCAGCAGCAGAAGTTGCAGCCGTTGTTGAAGATGCGCCTGTTGCGGAAGTAGCTGAGACGGTAGCCGAAGCCACAAGTGATGCGACTGACGATGCGAAAGAAGCGGTAGCGGGTCTCGTACCAGATGCGCCAGCAATTCCGTCAGTCGATGATGCGAAAGAAGCGGTAGCAGGTCTCGCACCAGATGCGCCAGCGATTCCGTCAGTCGATGATGCGAAAGAAGCGGTA
>CALECP010000422.1 GCA_937949915.1 uncultured Anaerolineae bacterium | reverse complement strand
CAGTCCCTGCATGGCCGCCTTCCCCCTCGATTTGTACTTTTAAGGAGGCTGGGGCAGCAATAGAGGTCACGATTCCAATTGGAATGCCAGCTTTTTCAAGCACACTGCCTTGTTCGACATGCAGTTCGACAAATGCTTGGTACACATCGGCCGCCAGCTTTACGTTTTCCAGGGGAGCATCATACCCGGCAGCACGGCGCACCGCGTCAAATTTGTTGCCTTCCTCATCGGTTAATGCGCTTAAATTTTTGGGCGTTAGCATCCCTACAAGGGCGCGGCTACCCAAACAGCCGATTCCGAAGCGAGTTGGCTCTTCGGCCGTAAACATGATCACATCTATCGAGCGGCGTGGCGCATAGCCTGATTCGCGTAGTGAACGAATTGCCTCAATTGCACCCAATACGCCCACAGTACCATCATATTTGCCTGAATGAGGGATCGCGTCGATATGTGAGCCTGTGGCGATAGCAGGGAGATCGGGATTACTGCCCTCCCATCGGCCGAATATATTGCCTATCCCATCTTCATAAATAGTCAATTCGGCCGCCTGCATCAATTGACGCACATAATCACGTGCAGCTAATTCATCTGATGTGAATAATATACGTGTGACGGCCGGATCAGGCGCGGCCGAAAAGGTGGCAAGATGAAACAGTTCATCTAAAAATCTTTGACGGTTGATCGTGATTTGTAGTTCCGCATTCATACGAGCATCTCAAAAAATTATAGGTTTATAGGCGCGATCAGACATGAACCGACATGATCGCGTCCATAGAATAGAGATATATGCGAATGTACTGCCTCTGTAGGATGATTTTTGGTAGGTAAGTCTATGCGTAAAAAAAGATCGCCTATCTAAAGACGTTCTAATCGCCGCATCAGAGATACAGCGTCGGCGCAAATGCCCCTCGGGTAGTACCATAATCATATCGTCCATGACTTGTATGTTGTTTTGCATAGCGATTTTTGCTTTCCAAAACAACCCAAAACAAAGGTCATTCACAGACCGTGTTTCGCAATATCTGATTGATAGTTACCTGGTAAACAACAGCATATTTTTGTTTATATGCCGCGTTTTTGTGCCAACCGTGTTGCCTCTGCACTTTTGCTATGGTGCAAGCAATAACGGGCTACCTTTTACGAAGAACAAATGCGAGACTGAATTTATCAAAATATTCTGTATTGAGCATATCTCTGTGTGTCGGCTGAAAATACCATAACTGCTCGCTATGTATGGATGTAGCTAACAAACGGATCGTGTATCACCGTCACGTAAAACCGATCTCTATGCTCAATTAAGTTTTGCAAAAAGACAAACCATTTGAATGATTTGTCATCTTACAATCTGACTATACTAAATTTCTGGATAATTGGCTACCCACATGGTTTTTTAGCAGCAATTCCAAGTATGGAAAAAGGCTGACAGAGGGAAAAAAACGACTGTAGAGGAATGCGAAAGAGATTATCAGTTGATGTATTCATGGAACGGTTGTAAACAAAAAAACGAACCGTGACTCTCATCAAATGCTGTACCAAATTGTTGATGCCGCCCGGCAATCAGGCAAGCTCCCCACACTTGTACAACTTCATGTTTGTTCAACTAAAGCCTGCCCTTGATTGAGCCATATTTGGAATTGCTATTCATCGTCTGCCTTGCTTGTATGTTTGTTTGTTATATGAGATAGTCGGAATAAGAAACCAAGATAGAAACAGGAGTAACAATGATTACAAGAGTGGGTCAAATAGCCGCGGCCGAAGGCAAAGGGGACGCATTGTTCACTTTTTTACAGTCGCTTACGTCTTATATTTCTGGCTCGGATGGCTGTCTGGGCTATGAGGTTTTACGCAACCGCGATGCGCCAGAACAATTTGTGGTGATCGAGCGTTGGGAGTCGGCCGAAGCGCATCAAAGCTCGCTCTCCAATTACCCCAAAGAGGCGATGCAAGAAGCGATGACACTGGTCGGTGGGCAACCGACGGCCGCCTATTATCATTCGGAATGAGTTAAAAAGGGAGTGGGGACAGTGCCTTGCCTGCCCCCGAACACGAACCCCTCCCTTTTTGGGGGAGGGGTATTTAAGAGGGGGATCGCGTCAAAATTATGCGCGACGCATAGATACTGTTGCCGTTGCCAATAGGACGGCCGTTACCAAAAATAGTAACAACATCTGATGATCGTTTGCCGTTGTGCTGCCTAGATTGACGGCCGTTGGGATAATGTTGACCACGCCGCTATCGGTGTTGAAGCATGTCGCTGCATCGAGGACGGCCGTGCTGGCGTAGCATACTGTGTCGCCCACAGCCAAACCAATATCAGCCAAACCGATACCCACTTCCAATGAACTTGTGTCACTGTTGAAGCCATTGACCGGATAGGTGGCGATAGCGTTTGCATCGGTGCAACTATCTGTCTCACATTCGCTGAGGGTCACAGTATTATCGGCCGTGACAACACTATCGTAGCAGACAGTGTAGTTGGCCGTGTTATCTGCATCTGTGTCGAGATAGGTACAGACGTTGCCGGTGTCGCTGGCGGCCGTTGTCAGCAAATAAAGATGCGAGAATTGGTTGCTTGCCATGCACACATCTCCTTCGCAATACGTGTTGCCGCCTCTGTCTGTCCAATCATCCAAAATACCATCGACGACGATCTTGGGCGATGTTGCCCCGATGCTGCGCTGTCCATTGCTGTTCATCGACGCATTGCGCGAGCTATCTTTTGTCTGTTGCGGATCGCGCATACCGTCTGTATGACACCAGCCGGTCTTGTGTCCCATGTTGTTGCCGCCCGGTAATTGTCCCTTCGATTTTTCAGTTGTGCCGTCTTCAGGATCGCCTAAAACGACATCTGTAGCGATGTTGCAATAATCATAGCGCCACCATTTTGTGGCAAAGGAGGTGGTGTGATAGTACACATCATCTTTCGCCCAGCTTGGAATACCAGCCAGCCACAGCGCGGCACCATCGTAGGTCAAATCCCAGTTTGTACCACAGCCAACATTGAACACATTGCCCAACCATGCGAGATTTCCGGCAAGAGATGTTCCCTGGTAGGGTGTGCCGACTGATTGGATCAGGCGATTGGCACTAGAGTAGTCAAGACCGCTCCAGTAATATGTCCACAAATGGAGGCTGGCTGCGCCGCCCTGACTATGGGCAACGGTGCTAAATGAGCCATACGGTGCGCCAAAGTCGCGGATGCTTTGGGCAAATTGATCGTGGGTGCGGTTTTGGTTGTAGTCGGTGAATTTGATGTCGTTGGTAAAGTCGCCACTTGGCCATACATCTCCCGAACAGTAGCCGTGTACGAGCATCAGTTTGCCCGCCATATTCGCTTTGCTGCGGCTGACGGCCGGACGGTCGCCCATGAGCATATCGGCCGAAATCGCGCTAGAGCGTGTAGAAGCTGTCTCTGGCATTTTGCCGATAGAGAGTGCAATCGTTTCTAAGTTCGTTACCGGAATATGCGTGTTACGATCTTGTAGGCGCACGTTGCGTAGTTCAAAGGGGGCGCTTGCTTGGGCGCGGCCGATCCAGCGGCCGTCCACCGTTATAGGCAATGTGTCACCCGCCACATCTGAAATGCCGCCGATCCATGTCAGTGGCACCATTGCGCCATCCCGGCTGCCCCATAGCTCGGCCGAAACGACATACGCGCCTGCTTGTGGCGTGGTCACTTCCAGATCGATTTGCAAACGGCGTTCGTTTGCCAGTTGGGTTGTTGCGCTGTCTGCTAGGCTAACTGTTTCGCGGATCACGGGGAAGATATGCTCGGTGGTGCGAACAAACGGCTCACCGGCCGCATTGACACCATTTGCCACGATTTGTGCCGTGTACTCTCCGGCCGTCAAGGTATCCCATGCGGCCGCGAATTTGCCATCCGCTCCGGCCGTCATCGCTTGGGCGCTGGTGCTGCCATCGGGGTGCGTCAGGCTGATAGCGGCCGATGTGATGCCATCGACCATTGCGCCCGTATCTGCATCGACCACGTAGCTCAACAAGCCGATCTCGTTCCCTTCGACCAAATTGTGATTGGCTAGATGTGTGTGTAATTTGGTGTCGGCCGCTTCGTTTGCATACAACAAAAAGCCTTGCGTTACGCCCATCGTTTTGGGGGCATCCACTGAAACTGTCCATTGTCCACTTTCGACATTGTTAAGCGTATACATCGTTCCGGCATATTGCTGGTTGGCTGTGCCAAATGTGGTTGCCTCTGCCTTAACATGGGCCGAAC
>CALECP010000421.1 GCA_937949915.1 uncultured Anaerolineae bacterium | reverse complement strand
GGCAAACGTTGAAGATGCGGGGCGTTAACTTTGTGCAGGAAAGCCGATTTCGGTCAATGTGTCGGTAATCGTTTGCCAATCGGCCGGATCATCCCACTTGATGACAACCTGCTTTGTAGCGACATCGGCCGAAACGGCACTAACACCCGCCAACTCACCAACTTCTTGCTCGATTGAGTGGGTGCAATGCCCACAACTGATATTCGGAACGGTCACAGTTTTCTGATTCATCGTTATCTCCGTGCGTAATTTTCTCTGATTGTAAACCTTGTACTATGGTACGAAGTCAAGCCAATGCCACAACAACCCTCGTTCCATGACTCAGTTCACTTTCAATCGCCACCGTTGCCCCAATCGACTGCGCCCGTTCACGGATGTTGAGCAAACCATAGTGCTGTTTTTGGGCGAAGTAAGTCGGATCATCTGGCACGTCAAAGCCGATTCCATCATCTTGAATGATCAATGTCGCGGCTTGACCAACAAACGACAATACAATTTGAATATTGGTTGCAGCCGCATGTTGTTGGCTATTGCGAACCGCTTCTTGGGCAATGCGGAATAGGGCGAGTTCGGCTGCGTCATCCAAGCGCACCTCATCCCCTTGCACGACAAAATCAGCCCCTTGCTCCTGTGCCAACATCGCCAACGCCGTCGCCAACCCTAGCTCTTCCAAATAAGTTGGTTGTAAGGCATGAATGATGCGGCGCGTATTGACAATTTGCTCATTGAGTAACTGTTGCATCTCGTCCAATGTCGCCATCACACTTTCATCTTGGCTCTTGAATCGCGCTAGTTCGATGCGTTGGTTAAGCACCAGCAACGATTGAATTGTGTCATCATGTAACTCTCGTGCGAGGCGACGGCGTTCCGTCTCCTGCCCCGATGTCACCGCATGGGCATAATCGCGCAATGATGCTTGGGCTTGTGCCATCTCGTGCGCCATCTTCTGCAATTCGCCATGCAACTGTTGGATTTCGGCAATGCCATCAATCGACTGATCAACCGCATTGAAATTGCCCCGGCCGACACTGACCGCTTGCTGTGACAGTTCCTGCAACGGCGACACAATTTGCCGCGCCCCAAACCACAACGCCGCCAATGCCAACAACATCATCGGAATCAACGTCAGTGGCGCAACCAACGTGCTATTAAGCCTCATATCGCCCATGATCACCTCCATTTCTTCCTCGATAATGAGCGCGGCATCTCCCAGTGGCGCATAGCTGATCACATGCTCGTCTATCCCTGCATCAGCAAATGTTGAACCTGTTTGTCCAGCAAGCGCAGGTGCAACGCCTGCGTGATTGGCCAATGTCGGCCGACCATGCAGATCGCCCTGCTGGAATAGAACTTGCCCCGCTTGATCGATGATGAATAGATTGATTTCAGGCGGAAGTGTGCTGGTGTCGCGGCCGTTTGCCGCCAATGTATTCGCCAACACGGCCGCCAGTTGCTCATTCCGTTCTCGCACCAAATCACGCATCGCCGCCTGATGCCAGCGCACACTGAGCAACGCCAACGCAATCAACAAAATCGTGCCACCGAAGATGATCACAAAAAAGACGCGCAGCCGAATACCGCTTTGGTTACGCATGGTCGATGAGGCCCAACGAGAGGGCTTTTGTCACCGCTTCGGTGCGCGTGTTAACACCCAGTTTTCGGAAAAGTTTGGCGAAATGGCTCTGCACGGTGCGTGAACTCAAAAAGAGTTTTTCCCCGATCTGCTTGTTGGTTAAGCCTGTGACAGCAAGTGCCAGCACATCCAGTTCCCGTTCAGTCAATTCGACGGCCGGGGCAGGTGTCGGAACACTGCCAACCAGTTGCACCGCGATTTGATAGTCGAGAAACGCTTGCCCCGCATACACATCTTTGACCGCCTGAATCAGTTGAGCAGGAGAGGCAGTTTTGAGCGCGTAGCCGTTTGCACCCGATTTCAGCACCGCTTGCACATACGGCGGGTCATCAAATGCGGTGAGAATGAGAATGCGAATCTCTGGGTAGGTTGACCGTAGCCAGCGCGTGAGGTCAACACCGCTCATGGTGGGCATTTTAATGTCGAGCAGCACCACGTCGGGGCGTGTTTGGGCGATCTCGGTTTGGGCGGCAAGACCATCGGCCGCTTCTCCCACCACCACAATCGCTTCATCCGTTTCCAAAAACTGCCGAATACCAGCGCGGAGCATGGCGTGATCATCAACGAGAACAACGTGAATTGGATCGAGCATATTACCTCACTTTACCATGCGGTTGCGAATGCGCGTAAGCCCACTCGGTCTACGATGCGAATGCGGCCGTAATTGGTCTTGATCAAGTTCGCATTGCGTAGTTCGCCCATTGCCAACGATACCGATTCGCGCTGTACATTGAGCATATCAGCCAACATCACCTGTGTGATGACAATCGCATCGTCAGCAACATCGGCCGCCAATCGCAATAGCTTGCTGGCAATCCGTTGGCGCGTATTTGCTTGCATATACAGTTCAATCTCATCATTCAACATTCGGTTTGCAGCTAGAATGGCGCGGTGAATGGGGGTACGTTGGGCGGCCGACCCTTGCATCATCCGCCGGATACACGGCTCACAAATCAGCGAAACGGAGCGCGGTTGCTCATTGTATGTGTAGAGCGTAACGGTTCGCCCAGCGACAACCGGATACATCATGTCGGGCGACAAGAGTAGTGAAAGCGGACGCTCTCGTTTGGCTGCAACCAAATTGAGGCAGATCATCCCCTCCAATGGCGTGATGTAATGAGTCTGTGTAAAGACGCGATAGAGCGGCCGTTCAGACAAAACGACTGTTTGCGCGTGGGGCGAACTGTTCCGCCACACCGGATTTATGCGCTGTGGCGGAACGACATCGGAGGATACGATGACCATTATTGGTCGGCTAATTGCGATTCGATTACTTGCTGGAAAACACTGTACGGCTGTGCGCCACTGATGAACTGCCCATTGATAAAGAAGGCTGGCGTTCCGCGCACACCCAACGTCGCCCCTTCATCAAATTCCGCTTGGACTTGTGTCACATAGCGGTCACTGTCGAGGCACGTATCGAATGCGGCCGCGTCAATCCCTGCCAGCGTGTGGAATAGCTCTTTGATGGTGTCGATGTGTGCGCCCATCGGTTGCCGCGCCCATGTCGCTTGCTCGGTAAAGGCGAGATCGTGCGCTGCCCAGTAGAGATCGTCGCCACCCTGTTCTTGGGCGCAGCGCGTCGCTTCATGCACCTTAAACGCTTGGGGTTGTGACGGCAATGGGTAATCTTTGAAGATGTAACGCACTGTGCCATTGTTGATGTAGGTGGCAAGACGTGGCATCGTATCGTCAAAGTGGCGTTTGCAGAATGGGCATTGGTAGCTGGAGTATTCCACGATGGTGATCGGCGCATCTGCACTGCCCTTTGCAGGTTCGCTGCCACTAATCGGCACATCTTTGGGGATGGCGGCTTGCGCTTCGGCCGTAGCTTGGGCGGCCGCTTGCTGTGCTTGTGCATCCTGATTGCGTCGGGTCGCTTCCATGATCGCATTTTCCAATGCACCTTCCTCTTCTGCCAGTTCAACCACATACTCGAAATTGTCATACGGCTGTGCGCCCCGAATGACAGGGTAGCCATTGACGATAAAGTAAGGGGTTGAGTTGAGTCCGGCCTTTTGCCCTTCGGCAAAGCTGGCTTGCACTTCATCGGCCGTTGTCCGTTCTACAATGCACGTCTGGACTGCATCCGACAGCAAGCCCAGCCCATCAAGCCCAGCGATAATAGCAGCTTCCATCGCCGTTTCATCGCTCAGTTGATACGTCTCAACTGTCTCAAAAAAGTGATCATGTGCTTGCCAAAAGCCATCTACACCAATGTCATCCCGCACACACAATGTCGCTTCATGAAGGCGATGTGCCAGTGGATGCAGCGAGGGCAACGGATAATCTTTGAACACATAGTACAAGCGACCTGCATCGATCAATTCTTTGAGTTGGGGAACTGTCTCTAGCACGTGACGACGGCAGAATGGGCATTGATAGTCGGAGAACTCAATGATCGTGGCGGGAGCGTTGGGATCACCGAGAGCCATGTCTGCACGGATCGAAAATTCGAGTGGTTGTGGAACTGGAATATCTGGTAGCGGTGTCGGCTCAAAGGCAGCTTGGAGTTCACCATTTTCAGCTAGGTCAATGTAGTTGATGAACACTTGCAATGATTGTGCGCCCACGATGAGGTTGCCATTCATCGTAAATGATGGTGTTCCTGTCACCCCTGCCCGACTGCCTAATGCAAGGTTGGTTTCTACGATCTCTTTCGCATCGCCATTTGCCATACAGTCAGTGACATCGGGCAAACCGTTTGCCGCAAATTCCTCTAAAATTGTTGTAACCATGTCGGGACGACGCTCTTGCTTAAATGTTTCAACCTCATCGAAAAAGAGATCATGCGCCTGCCAAAATGTGTCTTGCCCCCCACTCATACCAGCGCAATTGATCGCTTCATGCAGCAGGTGGGCAAACGGGTGCAGGGTTGCAATCGGGAAGTCGCGCATCACGTAGTAGACGCGCCCCGTTTCGATGTAATCGCTGATGAGCGTGGGCAGCGTTTGTAGGTGATGACGCTGGCAGAATGGACATTGGAAGTCGGTGTATTCGATCAGCGTAATCGGGGCTTCTGGATCGCCTAATCCGGCGTAATCGGGTGATGTGAAATCAGGCACGGCCGTTGGTTCTGGCTCATTTAGCCGTGCTTGTTGGGCAGCAACTCCCTCAGACCAAAAGCTCTTGATGTAGTCGAGAACGGCCACCATTTCATCTTGGGTCAATATATCTTTGTACGCTGGCATTTGCCCCGGAATACGGCCGCCATTTCCTATCACTGCCAGCAGATATTCGTCCGAATGATGCCACGTATGCCCATCGTCCAAGTGAGACGGCATCTCAACCCCATCAACAACACCGCCTTCTAAGTTTGCGCCATGACAGACCGCACAGTTATCAGCATAAACCACCTCACCGATGGCAAGCGGATCAGTTTCTTCTTCCTCGATAGGTTCAGGCGTATCCTTTTCTGTCTCTGGTTCAGAGGTTGGTTCAAGTACGGGTGTTGGTGGTACAGGTGTCGGTTCTTCATTGGTTGGTTCTGGGACGGCCGTTGGTGGTACGGTTGCAATGGCAATCGCGTCCGTATTGGCCGCACTGGTTGGTGGGACTGGGGGATCGGGTTCGGCCGATTGACCGCCGCATCCGATGATAAATAGCATCAATACCAGCCCAAATGTTAATCGTTTCATGCGTTCTCCTAGTTGTTTCGCATCTGCTGCATCTCATAGATGCGGTCAGACCAATGGTTTTTAATGTAATCGAGAACGGCAATGATTTCGTCCTCTGTAAGTGTGTCACGGTAAGCAGGCATTTGTCCGGGGATAGTCCCACCGTTGGTGACGACATCGACCAAATAGCTGTCGGGATGATGCCATGTATGACCATCATCTAAGTGGGACGGCACAAGCATGTTGTTGACGACACCTCCCTTGAGATCAACCCCGTGACAACTGGCGCAGTTGGCCGTGTACACTTCCTCACCAACGGCAAGCACGGCCGGATCGAAGCGGGGTTCGGTTTCTTGGGTGGGCGCGGCCGTTTCACCACAGCCGATCAAGATAAATAGGATGCCCAACAACACAACAAATCGTTTCATTGATTGTTCCTTTCAGATTGCATTTGGCGCGTTTCGGCCGACCACTTGCTTTTGATAAACGCCAGCACCGCCTCAATTTCAGCGTCGGTTAACTGGTCGCCATACGCTGGCATATTGCTTTTTGCTTGCATAGTTGGTTCAAGGCTGGCTGTCCCATTGATGATGCGATCTAGAATGTACGCATCGTCGTGATGCCACGTATGCCCACTGTCATCGTGCGGTGGGGATCGCCATGTCCCATCAGGATTGCGCTCTTTCCAGTCGGGTTGCCCCTCCAGATTTTCACCGTGACAACTCGCACAATTAGCAACGTAAACAGTTTGACCGCGTTCAATGATGGCACTCTCTGGCGAATCGGCCGTTTCTGAACCACAGCCGACCAATACAAACACCAGCAAACACAGCAACTTACGCAACGATATTGCCCGTTTGAGCATCATTGCGCGTTTGTCCGATGAACATGGCGGCCGTGATAATCAGGGCAACTTCGATCAACTTGGTGATTAAACCGACCGTGTCTTGAAAGATGTTATGGTCAAGCATGTAGCCGCCAATGGTGATGCCAGCATAGATAATGAGGGCGATCCCGATCCACGTTCGCAGCGACTTGGCAAACGGCAACAAGAGTAGTGCCAGCAATGCAAAGTAGCCCAAGCTGTTGAGCAAGAGCAAGGTACTGCCATTCAAACCATAGATAAGGTGAATGCCACCTGTCGCAGCCGTGAGCAAGGCAAGAACAATGCCGAGTGGTCGGCCAAAAACACCACCCACACCCAACGCAACGGCTGCACCAATGGCGGCCGCAATGCCACCCGCAATCAGCGCATTGCGGCCGATATTGTCATTGTGATGACCGTCACTCGCATCATGTCCATCATCTTCCACATGAGCATCATTCGAACCATGCCCTTCATCAGCAAAAATCGCTGTCGGCATTGCAATGCCCATCAGTAAAATCACTAAAATTATCCAAAACAATCTTTTCATTTCAATCTCTCCATCCATTAACAAGTTTGTTCAATTTCGCAGATGAGGGGCAGAACAGACCCTTCTTTCTTTGCACCTGTATCAACAGCAATCCGCGCCGTTCCTGCTGGCAAGACAAGTGGACTCCATTGACCATCGGCCGTTTCCTCTGATTTGGCTAATTCATTGCCATTTGCATCCAGTGCAATTACTTGGAAACGGTCAAGGGTGCGTGGTGCAGGTGATTCGATCCGTCGCCCATCGAGCCGATATTTTGACCCATGACAAGGGCATTCAAAGCGACTAGACGCTTCGTTCCAATCATAGATACAGCCGAGATGTGTACACACTTTGTAAACGGCCGCAACACCTTTAATGTCCACATCTGATTCGTCGGCCGCTGCTAAAAATTGATTCGGTTGCTCAATGTCAAGGTTGACCAACCAAAAGCGGCCGTCATCGTTGTTGATGGGTGGCTGATTGATCTCCGGCAAGATACTCAACTCGCTAAAGAAGCGGCCGCCAAATTCGCCCTCCCTAAAGCGGGGAATGAGAAACCAGATCAGCAACCCTGTCAGTTCGGCCGAAAATAGCGCAATTGACGCACCCATCACATAGTAAAGAAATTCGCGGCGATTGATACCAACTTTCCGTTCGTCACGTGTTATTGCAATTGCTGTCATCATTTGCTCCTCAAAATGTCTGAGAATACACACAAGTTTGTCTACCCTAACTGTAACGAAACGCACTTATCAACACCTGCGCTTTCTTGCGGTTTACCATCCGCCAAATGGCTGAGTTTTAGCAATCCACCTTCATATTTACGTTTACGGATTTACGGACTTTGAATACTGATGTATTTGTTGTCATGTTTGCGCTCCGTCTCCTCATGCACACCTAATTAGCGAGTGGGGATTCTGGTGAACTGAAACGAGTTGTTAATACGTTCTTGCAGTTGATGGACAATTATCAAGGTGAGGGAATTGTTATTTCGGCAACAAATCATCAAGAGTTGATCGATGACGCATTACGGCGTAGATTTGATGAGGTTGTGAATTTTGAGTTGCCACAGAAACGAGAAATCAATCGCTTGCTTCAAAAGCGATTGTCTGGGGTTCATCTTGATGATTTTGCACCGTCAGATGTATCCGGCAAATTTGCTAGTTTATTTCATTGCGACTCAATCTAAAACTTCGTGGCAGCCTACAGGGGGTGTCACCCTGTTTGACATAAATAGGTGCTCAATCTGAAAGCACACGAATTTCATCCCCGCTCTAAAGGAACGGACATTCATGGGCTAAAACCTCAAGAATCGCAAGTGTTCAAGCATATACGTGAGTGTTTTGGGCGAAGTTAGTTGCCATATCTAATGATTGCAACAGTATCCACACTAATTCACATTGTTACTTGAACACTTATCTCATCAGGCAACAAACGAGATACAGGAATTTGTAACGCTTGGGCAAATCTATACAGAGATTCAATTGACATTCGTCTGCTGTTTACCTCATACTGCGAAACTGATACACGCGACATCCCACAACGTGCGCCCAACTCCTTCTGAGTTATGTTAGCCCTCTCCCGTTCCCACCTCAATTTTTCGGCTATTACACTATACAAATCATTAGACATTTTGAGTCCTCATCTAAATTAGTTGAGATGACAATTCACACATGG
>CALECP010000420.1 GCA_937949915.1 uncultured Anaerolineae bacterium | reverse complement strand
GCTGACACGTTAAAAAGTTTAAGAAAGCATCAACAACCACTAGAGACAAAAATCTGTCTATCGTGGGTAAGGAGAAATTATGCACAATAAAAAATCGACCTCATTTTCATTGATAAAGTTGACATTGATCGCTTTATCATTTTTGGTATTTGGGCTGGTACTGACCATGAATCAGCCAGTCAATGCACAGGCAGCGTGTTATGGCGCATGGGATGCTTCAGCCAGTTATACTGATGGCGCACAAGTATCACACAATGGAAACAACTTCACGTTCTCATGGTCTGGCAACACCATTACGGGTGCAACATATGAGCCAGGCAACACATTCGCTGGTATCTGGACAGATGAAGGCGCTTGCTCTGGTGGCGGCGGTGGCACATCACCGACAGCCGTTCCAACCACGCCCTCTGGCGGCGGTGGCACCAATCCACCTACGACCGGTGGCGGCTCGACAGATGGCGCGATCAAAATTTATTACTTTGTCGAATGGGGCGTTTACGGCCGTGATTATCACGTAGGCGACATTGCACCGCTCGTACAAGCGGGCCATGTGAACGTGATTCAGTACTCGTTCATCAATGTAGACGCAAATGGCAATTGCCAACTGTATGATGATTGGGCGGCCGACCAACGGCCGGGAACAGTTGCCCCCTATACACAAACGGGCAACTTGCGCCAATTGGCAGCACTGCGCGACGATTATCCCAATGATTTGAAAGTGGTTCTGTCACTAGGTGGCTGGACGCTCTCACAACATTTCTCTGATGTGGTCGCTGATTCGGGCAAATTAAGCACGATGGTGTCAAGCTGTGTTGCCATGATGCAACAGTATGACTTTGACGGATTGGACATCGACTGGGAATATCCCGGTGGTGGCGGTTTGGGTGGTAACTCATTCGACGCAGCAAATGACAAAGCAAACTATGCGACAATGGTGATGGAGCTACGTGCTGGACTGGATGCGGCCGAAGCAACTGACAACCGCGACTATCTACTGACTGCGGCGACAGCAGTGGGTGAAGATAAATTCTACCAATTGCCGATGCAGGTGATGGGCCAATACATGGATTACGTGAGCGTGATGACGTATGACATGAACGGATCATGGCAAAACATGACCGCGCACAATGCGCCTTTGTACGCCAATCCAAACGACCCACGCACAGGCGATGCGGCCGCACAATCTGAAAACTACAACATCGACTACGCGCTCAACATGTACATCAACGGTGGTACAAATAAGTCTGGTCAAATGGTTGAAGGTGGTATTCCACCAGAGAAATTGGTGATGGGTCTGCCATTCTACGGCCGTAGTTGGTCAAACGTCCCACCGACGGAATTGATCAATGGATTGCCCGGCTTGTTTGCAGACGGAAACCCCGGCGCAAACGTAGGTACATCCGCTCCTGACTATGCCAACATGTCTAGCCCGATGTGGGACGGTTCAGTTTCACCGGGAATCCAAGCGGACACAACCGGTACATCCAGTGGTGGGTCATGGGAAGAGAGCGTTTGGGATTACGACGATATTGTAGACACATTGCTGACCACAGGCGGATACACCCGCTACTGGGATGCGGATGCGATGGTTCCTTATGCGTACAACCCTAACGTAGACGGCGGAACGATGATCAGCTACGACGATGCTGAATCGCTCCAAATTAAATCAGAGTATGTGGCCAACAACTGTTTGGGCGGCATCATGGTTTGGGAGCTTTCAGGTAATGATGCGAACACAGAGTTGCACGATGGTATCGCGGCCGGACTCGGCTCTTACGACCCAGCCAACTGTAATACAACCCCGACACCAACACCAGACCCGGCCGCGACGGCGACACCACAGCCTACAGCGACACCACAACCCACCGCAACCACACCAGCCACAAGCGGCGGTGGTTCAGATGAAGCGATCAAAATTTACTACTTCGTTGAATGGGGTGTTTACGGCCGTGATTATCACGTAGGCGATATTGCGCCTCTGGTACAAGCGGGTCATGTGAACGTTGTCCAATACTCGTTCATCAACGTAGACGCAAACGGGAACTGCCAACTGTACGATACATGGGCGGCCGACGAACGGCCGGGAACAGTTGCTCCTTATACAGAAGTGGGTAACTTGCGCCAATTGGCCGCACTGCGCGACGACCATATCGGTGACCTGAAAATCGTTTTGTCACTCGGTGGATGGACGCTTTCGCAAAACTTCTCTGACGTAGTTGCTGACCCCGCTAAGTTGGACACGATGGTGTCAAGCTGTGTTGCCATGATGCAAGAGTACGACTTTGACGGACTAGACATCGACTGGGAGTACCCCGGTGGCGGTGGATTGGGTGGCAACTCATTCGACCCTGTGAACGACAAAGCGAACTACGCGACAATGATTATGGAGCTACGTGCTGGCTTGGACGCGGCCGAAGCAACTGACAACCGCGACTATCTACTGACTGCGGCGACAGCAGTGGGTGAAGATAAGTTCCACCAATTACCGATGCAGACGATGGGCGAGTACATGGATTACGTGAGCGTGATGACGTATGACATGAACGGTTCATGGCAAACGCTGACCGCCCACAACGCGCCGTTGTACGGCAATTCAAACGACCCACGCACGGGCGATGCAGGCGCACAATCTGAAAACTACAACATCGACTACGCGATCAACATGTACATCAACGGCGGTACAAACAAAAATGGTGACATGGTTGAGGGTGGTATTCCAGCGCATAAATTAGTAATGGGATTACCGTTCTACGGCCGTAGTTGGGCGAACGTTCCATCAACCGAAGTGATTGCTGGATTACCCGGACTATTCACAGACGGCGATTCTGGCGCGAACGTTGGCACAGTCGCTCCCGACTACGCCAACATGTCTAGCCCGATGTGGGACGGTTCATCCTCACCAGGTACACAGGCAGACTCAACAGGGAATGCGAGTGGTGGTTCATGGGAAGAGAGCGTCTGGGATTACGACGACATCGAAGACACATTGCTCACAACGGGCGGCTACACACGGTACTGGGACGCTGAAGCGATGGTGCCGTATGCGTACAATCCGAACGTGGATGGCGGAACGTTGATCAGCTATGACGATACGCAATCAATCCAAATCAAATCAGAATATGTGGCCAGCAACTGTTTGGGCGGCATCATGGTTTGGGAGCTTTCGGGCAACGATGCAAATACAGAGTTGCACGATGCGATTGAGACCGGTTTAGGGTCTTACAGCCCTGCGAGCTGTACTCCTCCCACCACACCGCCATTGGCCGTGAGCGTTAACAGCAACACGATTCAAACTGAGTCGCTATTGCCACTGCTGATCGCAAGCACGACGATTGTGACTGCTTTGACGTTCGGCCGTCTTATTACGCGCCGCGACTAACCTCATAAAATGTAAGACGATGATGGTCATAGTAATGTGATCATCATCCATGCTTAACATCTATGATGACCCGTTTAGCTCTTGCGGCTGGCACTTCTAGTTTCTTTTTTGGGGAGTGCCAGTCTTGTTTTTCTAAATTATTTTTTGAGAAGTAAACATGATCAACTCTAACCACTCCTCCACACTTTTCAAGCTGACTCTTCTCGCTTTCTTTCTACTGATTGTCGCTATGCTGGTTAGCCTTGTAAATCAACCCGTCAGCGCGCAAACAGCCCCTTGTCAAGGCGCAGCATTCAATCCAAACGGCACTTATGTCGCCGATGACATCGTTTTTTTGAACGATGTCAATTACAAAGCGAAATGGTGGACACAGGGAAGACCGCCGGGTGATGCGTGGGAAACGATGGGGGCATGTCAGGGACCAACAGCGACCCCCACCCCGACACCGACATTAACGCCAACCCCTATGCCGGTCAGCAACGGTTACGATGGCGTTCGTATCTTCTACTATATCGAATGGGGCGTGTACGGCCGCAACTTCTTCGTCAACGATCTTCAGAAGTATGTTGACGGCGGGTATGTGACCGACATTCAATATGCGTTTATCGACGTGGATGAAAATGGCAGTTGTCAACTGTTCGACGAATGGGCAGCCATTGAAAAAGCGGGGCGTGGTGCGTATCGGCAAAAGGGCAACCTCGCCCAATTAGCGGCGTTGCGCGATGCCAACCCCGGCATCAAGATCACGATGTCGCTGGGCGGCTGGACACTCTCCGATCACTTCTCGAATGT
Source organism: uncultured Anaerolineae bacterium (assembly GCA_937949915.1). Classification (GTDB taxonomy): domain Bacteria; phylum Chloroflexota; class Anaerolineae; order Promineifilales; family Promineifilaceae; genus CALECP01. Next base: position 1,448 of record CALECP010000420.1, on the reverse strand, counting down.
AGCCAAAGACGACACAAAGTTGGCCAATATGGTCAGCACCTGCGTCCAAATGATGAAGCAGTATCGCTTCGACGGTCTCGACATCGACTGGGAGTACCCCGGCGGTGGTGGTCACCCAGATAATGCGGTTGATCCGGTCAATGACGGCCCGAACTTCACCAAAATGTTGCAAGCATTGCGTGATGGGCTGGATGCAGAAGGGAACGCTCCGTATGGCGGGAAATATCTGTTGACGGCCGCACTTCCGGCCGGTGAGGACAAATTTCAACGTCTTGAAATGACGAATATCGGTCAACTGCTCGATTACGCAAGCCTCATGACGTATGACTTCAATGGTGCTTGGCAAGAGATGCCAGCTCACCTCACTGCGCTGTATATGAATGAAGATGACCCACGTTTTGGTACAGGCGGAACAGGTGAAAGGTATTACACCGATCACGCTATACAGATGTACCTGCATGGTGGCATATCGGCCGATGGAACAGTGATTGACGGTGGTGTTCCACCACAAAAATTGGTGATGGGTCTCCCATTCTACGGATTGAGCTGGTCTGGTGTTTCAGACACAGAAATTTCCCCAGGGTTGCCCGGTCTTTACACCAATGCAGATTCCGGATGGGGCAATATGATGGGCCCAATGTGGGATGGCAATAAATCACCCGGCCCACTGCTCGACCCGACTGGCGAAAATAGTGGCGGCTCGTGGCAAAAAGGGGTTTGGGATTATGACGACATCGCTAACCGCCTGCTCGATAATGGCTATACACGCTATTTTGATGAGGATGCGGTTGCCGTATATGCTTACAATCCAGATATATCTGGCGGCACGCTCATCTCTTACGATGATCCGCAATCAGTTGAGATCAAGTCAAAATATGTGGCGGATAACTGTTTGGGCGGCATCATGGTTTGGGAGTTCACAAATAATAGCGAGCAAGGCAGCAGAGACCTGCATGACGCGATTATGGCTGGCTTCGCAACAGGTGCAAACCCAGCGACAAACTCAGCCTGTGACCCAAGCAGCCCACAAGCACAAGTTACTCCAACCATGACCCCAACAATAGACCCCACTGTAGAACCAACAGCCACCCCAACACCAGGATCGGATATTCCTTTGGCGGTTGATGTGGCAAGTAGTGGAACGACGCATGATGCGTACATCTCATTATTTGCTGCTGTTGTATTGATGATCGGTGTAACGGCCGTTATCGGCCGTGCCACCCTTCGACATGACTAATATAGACAAAATTTAAAGACTAACTATCGTCGTGACACGATATATCGTGTCACGGCGCACACAAATCATCGAGAATCTAATGAATAAGACAAATTCTTTTCCTATAATCAAACTATGTTTTCTCATCGCTGCTGTAGCGATTGTTGCACTCGTTGCAACTGTATTACAGTCACCCGTTGCGGCACAAGGTGCTGCCTGCCAGGGCGATGCT
>CALECP010000419.1 GCA_937949915.1 uncultured Anaerolineae bacterium | reverse complement strand
TATCAACCATCTACCCATTATATCGGTGTGATGGTGATAGTCTGTTAATTAGCTGATAAGAAACGGATAAGCCTGTTTTTCAGCAACCACGTCACAATTCCTGTTTGTTTCCTGCACGATCTGCCCCATGCGCTCCCATCCTGTGTGAAATTCAAGATCGAGCTAAAAAAAGAGTGATCGGCCGATATCAACTACACCGACCCCTACCGACACTCCCTCGCCCACGCCGTCTATGATACCCTCCCCAACAGGCCACACCGGCACACCACCTGACACATCGACCCCGACACCAACATCGACACAATCTGCGCCGTTATCTGTATCTTTGCAGGGCAATGGTCACGGTCAAATAGGTGATTCTTTGTTTATTTTGCTGATTGTGTTTTTTGTGGTAATGATGTTACTATTAACTTCATATCGTTGACTACGTTAACTATTTTAACTTTTGCTCCCATTCCTTCTCTCTCTTCACCGGGGCTGGTACGGATCCCCTCCAGCCAGTTCCGGTGAAATTGTTTGGACTATTATGGAAAATAAAAAGCACATCATTATGATGTGCTTTTTTTGTGTTTTTAGAGCGGCTACAGAGACTCGAACTCTGACTAAGAGCTTGGAAGGCTCGTGTGCTACCATTACACCATAGCCGCGAAGAAATTTTGAAAGTCGGGGCGGCCAGATTCGAACTGACGACCTCACGGACCCAAACCGTGCGCTCTACCAAGCTGAGCTACGCCCCGAAGTGAACGGATGAGGATTATACAGATTGGAGGGTAGCTGGTCAATAGCTAATTCACATAACTTTCGCGTCATTCAATGCTTGACGAAATCAGTATAATGCTTTCCAATAGAGTTGTTAGAGAGAGAAATTTCACTTCTCAAGGAGAGAGAACAAGATGAATAGAACACACAAAATCAATTTGTTGACCCTTTTGTTGCTGGTGATAGCAGCGATGACGACTGTGAAAGTTTTGGCACATGGTACGATGACGTATCCGCCAAGCCGGACATGGATATGTTTTGAAGAAGGGCCGCAAACGCCTAAATCAACTGCTTGTCAGGCGGCCGTGGCTGAAAGCGGCACACAGCAACTGTACGAATGGGACATGATCAATCAGCTTCCGGCCGGAGATCATCAAGCGTTTGTGCCAGACGGTGAGCTGTGCATGGGGGGCAAAACGAAGTACGAAGGCATGAACCTAGCGCGGGATGATTGGAGAAAGATGTCGATGGTGCCAGATGAAAATGGCATGTCTCAATTTGTTTTTTATGCGTCTGTGCCGCATCCTGCTAACAATGCTGATACACCTCAAAACATTTGGGAATTTTATGTCACAAAAGATGATTGGGATCCGCTACAGACGCTTAACTGGGATACGCTGGAAGCCGAGCCATTTTGTGCATCGGGCGAAGTGCCATTAACGGCCGGAAATTACCTCGTCGATTGTGAATTGCCGACGGACAAAGAAGGCTATCATATCGTTTATTCGATTTGGCAACGGGAAGACAGCCCTGAAGCGTTTTATGCGTGTTCTGATGTGTTGCTGGGTGCGGCCGCGCTTGTGCCAACGCCGACACCAACCCCTATTCCTGTAGCGGGTGAATGTCGTTCGGCCGGATGGAGTGGTGTACGGGCGTACATGGGCGGTGAAATAGCGACCCATGCGGGCAAAGAGTGGCGTGCAAAATGGCCGACGATGGGAGACGAACCGAGCGTGATTAGCTCCGATGGGGTCACGCCCTGGGAGGAAGTGATCGACTGTGCGGCCGTGATCACGGCAACTCCGGCACCGACTGATACGCCGACTGTAGAACCTGATCCGGCGACCGAAACGCCAACGGTCACCCCAGAATCATCGCCTACCCCAGAGCCATCTCCCACTGCGACAGAAGAAGCGGGTGTACCGTTGCCCGTGCAGTTTGCTGCGTCCGATGCGCCCCAGTCATCTTTTATTTGGTTGTTGCTCGTGGGTATTGGGGCTGGTTTGGTCGCTACGACTACGCTCCTATTCGCAAGAAGGCGATAATCTGTTAACATCTTTTACAAAGCCCGTTTGTGCGGCCGCAGCGGGCTTGCTTGTTGGCGATTTGGCAATAATTTAGGCCGCACTTGACTATAAGCAAGGATAAAGATGATGCTCTATTTACAAAAAACTAGCGGCCGTTTTCTTCTTATTCTCTGTGGATTACTCCTTACCACGGCCGTTGCCCATGCACACGGCACACTGACATATCCCGAAAGCCGCTCTTGGCGATGCTTTCAAGAAGACCCTGAATCGCCCAAATCGGCCGCTTGTCAGGCGGCCGTGATCGAGAGCGGAACGGGCCCATTGTACGACTGGGATTCGGTTAACCAACTGCCTGCCGGAGACCATAAAGCGTATGTGCTAGATGGTGAACTGTGTATGGGGAGTAAACCGGGTTACGAAGGAATTAACCTTGCGCGTACTGATTGGCCAAAAACCCCGATGCTGCCTGATGACGACGGCCGCACAACGCTGGTGTATAACGCCTCCGCACCCCACTCTACCGATCATTGGCGTTTCTATGTCACCAAAGATGGCTGGAATCCGCTTGAGACATTGAAATGGAGCGATTTGGAAGACGAGCCATTTTGCGAAACGGGGGATGTCCCCCTGATAGGCGAAAATTATCTTTTCGATTGCCCGATGCCAACTGACAAAGAGGGCTACCACATTGTCTACTCTGTTTGGCAACGGGATGACAGTGACGAAGCGTTTTACTCTTGTTCCGATGTGTTACTGGGAACGGCCGCGCTCGTCCCTACCCCTACACCGACCCCGTTGCCGCTCGCCGGTGAATGTGGTTCGGGTGCGTGGAACGAAGCGGTCACTTATTTGGAAGGGGATTTGGCCATGTACGAAGGTCAGGAATGGGAGGCGCAATGGTGGTCAAAAGGAGACCCTCCTGGTAGTGTCGGTGCTGGTGCGTGGGTTTTGGTCGCTGATTGTAGCGATCCAGCGACGGCCGTTCCTGCTGCTACCGATACACCTGTCGCAACAATCGAGCCATCAGCAACGGCTGAACCATCTGCCACACCACAGCCGACTGCCACGAACACACCTACGCCCGAACCGACCGCGACTGAACCGGCCGGAGTGCCTTTGAATGTGCAGCGCACGGCCGGAACATCGGTGTCTGATACTCAGTATGCGCTTGGGCTGATCGTTGGTGTAACGGCTATTTTGCTGATCGCGGCCGTCATCGTGCGCGGCCGGGGCAAAGCAGTATAAAAAGAGATGCAAAAAGAAGTGTAAAAGGAAATTTTGGCATGTTCAAACGCACTGTTTTCTTGCTGCCTATCGCTATTTTGTTGATGGTTGGTACGGTTACGGCCGTGCCTGTCGCTCTTTCGCGTGATGGGTTGTCGCCTACGCCGTTTGTGCTGTCGGCCGCGACTACCCTCATCTCTGACACACTCAGCGGCTTTCCCGATGTCGCCTACTACACCGTCACCGTGCCAGACGACCACCAGTTAGATGCGATCACGCTGCAAGCCGATGCGGGGAGTGACGGCGGCTACTGGTTTGCCATTATGGAAGGCGCACAATTCACTGAAAACTCGACCAACTCATCCGCAATCGTGCAAGCGAACTTGCTTGGTCACGTCGTTGTCGGCCGCAACTATTATGCTATCGGCGATGATGTGCTGGCAGACATGGGCAATGCAAGTGGGGCGATAGGGTTCACGGGCGCACTCCCGGCCGGGACATACGCTTTCCGCATTCAAAATTGGGGTAGCGGTGGCACGTTTGCGCTTGATTATGCGATCTCAGAAGCGATGGCCGTCCCTACGGCCGTGAGCCTCAGCCAAGTGACATCATCCTATTCCATATCGCTTTTTCTCTTGTGGTTTTTATTGTTCATTTTTACATCATCCTATGCGCTATCGGCCGATGCATAACCATCCTCTACTTCTGCTATACTGTAGATATGACAACGATAACGATTCACGTCCGCGATCAAGAGAATGCTAATTTTGTACTTCGATTACTCGAATCACTTAATATCGTCGATGATATTGAAACATCCACAAACGAGCGGATCGAAAACAACGACGATTTCTTCGCACTTGCAGGATTATGGGAAGATCGGGATATTTCAATTGAATCAATCCGCGAACGAGCTTGGGATCGACAATGATTTTGTGCGACACAAATATCCTGATCGACTTTTATAAGCGCGATCTACATATTGTGGGTGAATTGCGTGTGATTCAAACTCGTCAAATTGTGATTAGCCCTGTTACCGTCCATGTGTTGCGGCATTAAGAGGTTTTTCGTATAGATTGGGTGAGGTGATGCCATGCCGGGACGCTCCGGCCGTACTTGGCCGTCCGCCATGCTTCTTCAGGAATAACGGTGTGATAGAGATAACGGCCGACATCGCGCCGTCTGTCCGCCAGCCCAAAAATCAGCGCAAACCGCCACTTTGTCGGGCTAATATCATGTCCCGCTAAGATGCTTTCGGGGTTGACCAGGCGACGGAGGTAATTTTGGCGTGTTTGGCTAGGCGCAAGGCGTGGCAGCACGGCCGCCACCTCATCCCATGCCAGCATTTGCCGCGCCAAATCGAGGACGAACCAGACGGCCGTTTTCAGCCGATACGCTTTTGCCCGTGCCACCACCACATCCCAATCGACCGGCCATGCTTGCACACAAAAAACAATATCGAGCAGCCCCCGAATCCCGGCATGAGAACCAAAATGGGCGTTCACACTGGCGTGAATAGCCAAATGGAGCAATTGATCTTCATTGCTTAGGCGGCTGGTTGGCTTGCCGTTGACGGCGATAGGCACACGTCGCTGCCACATGCCATCAAAGTCGATATTGGCACAATGACGCATCCACCATCCGTGCAACGGCCGCCAATGAATATCGAGCATCCCGTACTGCCAGCCCGGCCGTGCCAATTCGATCACGCCTGTCACAATGCGCTGCCGCTCCAATGGAATGCTGCTTGTCTTTGTCGTCGGCTGATAGCCGATGTCGTATAGTTTTTCAAGCGCAGGTTGCATCGAGGCGGCTGGTATCCACAGGTCGGCATCACTCATCGGCCGCATCGTCATATCGCCCCATGCGGCCTCTGCCAGCGAACACCCTTTGAGAACGACTAAGGGCAGATCGGCCGTCTCCAACACCTCAATCGCGCTGCTAATGCTTTCAAAATGAAGCGTATTTTGCGCCATGATCGCAAATCGTTCGCTGGCAAGCGCGGCCGCTAAGTCCGGCCAAACCGCTTGATATTCCCGGCACACTATCGCGCCCAACTGAAAGCGCGTTATCCAAGCGACTAACCTTTGCTGGTCAAGTTGCTTGAGTCGCCGCAATGTCGCATCATCCGGCATATCGCCCATGCAGCCTCGCAAAAACAGGGTGGCGGTTGCTGTATCGGGCCAAATGGCGGTTTCGGTCGCTAACGTCGTCATCAAACTGATTTTAGAATGAGCATGACGGGGCCACCAAACAAGGTCGTGGACACCGTTTCATTGATTTTGTAGCTGTAGAGACGCAACTGCCGAAACAATTTTGCCACCTTGCTACCCGGTAAATTGATAGAGAGCGGTGCGGCGGCCGTGAATTGATAACCGACGATTTCATAGCCACATTGTGTGACCAAAAGCTGGGCTGTTTCCCATGAATAAAAGTGGAGATGCTGGTACATTTCTAGCGATTTGGTCGGCTTTTTTGCCAGCAGGTGAGACAAGCTCTGTTCGATGGGCAGATGGAGAAAGAGCAGATCAGACTGCCCATGCAGGTGTCGCAAAAACGCATATGGGTCTTCGACATGCTCAACCACATCCATCACATAAATATGATCGGTACGGCCGGGCAATTGGGCGGCCGAGGCAACAGAGAAATCAAGCGGCAAATCGGCATACAGTTGACGAGCGATCTCAATCGCGTTGGCCGCAATATCTGTGCCTGCTAACGCCTGCATTCCCGTCCGGGCGTACCAAGCTGCCAAAAATGACCCGGTGCCACACCCCACTTCTACGCCGCTCATTTGCGGGGTGATCGATAGCCCGCTTTTCTTGATGGTGCTTAGGAGCAAATCGGCCTTAAAGGTGGAATCTGCATCAGCATGTGTTTGCCAATACGCGCCTGATGTGTAATGTTCTTCCATTTTCAATTGTGTCTTTTATTGTGTCGGCATGAGCGGCCGCACCCAGCACAACCCTTTCGATGCTTCGACCTCAAATATCTCATTTTGGCACGTCGCCCCGTTTTGGATAGTGCCGCTATCGCGCAATGTATTTGCCAGCGCGTCCAATGTTGCCATCGACTGACCGCCCAAGCTGTTGTGGTTTCCGGCCGTGCCATAAGACACTTCCATCACCACATTGGCGTTGTCGCCAAAGATGCAGTTTTCCTTGTCGATACCGCAAAATGTCCAGTTGCTATCATTGCTGGGCGGTGCGATGGGGGTATCGGCCGGAGCATATAGCCAGCACGCTTTCGTCACATCATACGCCGCAAAATCTTGCTCCACAAACGGATTTCCCAATGTGCTATCGTTGCAATCAACCCCATTCGACCCCGGCACAATCCAAGCGTAATTAAATATCTTGAGCGGCGTGTTTCCAATCGCTGAGTAGTCCCCATACGCGATCAAATAACTGTCGTCGATGTCGCATACTTGCCCTTCTTCGGCGCAATAAACCCAGCGTGCATTGCCCGTTCTTTCCGCATTGTTAAAGGCGGGTGTTGGGTTCTCGTGTCCGTTCCATGCCCCGGCCGGTTCTGGGGTGGGCGTGGGCGGCAATGGGACGGTGAGATATGGCAAATAAACGTGCTGATCAAGCAGCGATCCGGCCGTTACCGAGCCAACCACC
>CALECP010000418.1 GCA_937949915.1 uncultured Anaerolineae bacterium | reverse complement strand
CCAGTTGTCTCCCTTGAGCGATTTGTTCCAATAGCTGTTTTTGCAATTCAGTTGCTGCGATCTCGGTTGGGTATCGACCCTTTGATTTAATCATCATGCAACTATTATATCGCATGTTCATTTAAGCCAATGTGTACTAGTGCTTGCTGGACACTCTTGGCGTGGGGGGATTGGCATTGCGTGAACAGGGCGACAGCCTGCTGCCAATAGGTGCGGGCGGTAGCGCTGTCCCCTTGCAGCCGCGCCACATCGCCCAGATGGGCGTAATTGAACGCCATGCCGTGAATGTTCCCAATCGCTTGCCGAATCGGTAACGCTTGTTGCAGATATACCAGCGCTTTGTCATATTGCGCCAGCGCTTTGTACGCAATCCCCAAATTGCCGAGCCTGTTCCCTTCGCCCCGTCGGTCGCCGATCTCGCGGTGGATAACGAGCGCTTGTTCGTGATGCGCGATGGCCTCCTCTATCCGGCCGAGAGCAGCATACGCCAGCCCTAGATTGCCGAGCCTGTTCCCTTCGCCCCGTCGGTCGCCGATCTCGCGGCTGATGGCAAGCGCTTGTTCGTGATGCGCGATTGCCTCCTCCATCCGGCCGAGATCAGCATACGCCAGCCCCAGATTGCCGAGCCTGTTCCCTTCGCCCCGTCGGTCGCCGATCTCGCGGCTGATGACAAGCGCTTGTTCGTGATGCGCGATGGTCTCCTCCATCCGGCCGAGATTCCGATACGCACTCCCCAGATTGCCGAGGTCGTTCCCTTCGCCCCGTCGGTCGCCGATCTCGCGCCTGATGACAAGCGCTTGTTCGTGATGCGCGATTGCCTCCTCCATCCGGCCGAGATTCCGATACGCAATCCCCAGGTTGCCGAGCCTGTTCCCTTCGCCCCGTCGGTCGCCGATCTCGCGGCTGATGACAAGCGCTTGTTCGTAATGCGCGATTGCCTCCTCCATCCGGCCGAGATTAGCATACACCAGCCCCAGATGACCAAGGTGCGCCCCTTCATGATGGCGATTGGCTAACGCTTGCGCGGCACGGACACCGATCTGCAACGCTTCCATGCGCTCAACCGTATAGCCACGCAGACCCAAATAACTGTGTATCGCCCACACCAGGTTGTTGGCGTAGGCGGCCGTTGTGGGGTCATCCAGGCGGCGTAACACAGCGATGATGTGGGCGCGTTCTTTGTCCAGTTCCGCGTAGCCCACCAGCCCTTTCTCCCTTTCTGTTCGCGCCCATGCGTTGTAGTAGTCGGCGCACACGCCTGCATAGTCACCGGCCGCCTCCCGCGCAAAGCGGTACACCAGCGCATGAACGACAGCCCAATGGCCATCCTCCTGCCGCGCCACCAACCCATAATCAAGCAGCCGTTGCAACGCCCGTTTCAGTCGCCCCTGTGTCCACGCCGCCTCGTGCCGGTGCAGCATCGCCCCCACCGTCTGCTGCCGGAACGGCACGTATGCCAGTTGGCTGACGATGTGCAGCACCGTCGCGCCATCTTCCCCCACCTGTGCCACCTGCCGCGTCAGCAAGCGGGTCACATTGTGGTCGCGCCGTTCCTCATCACTCAGCTGCAACATGTCGATGCCGTCTGCCTGCAACCACGCCACATAGTCAGCAATCGGTTCGCTCATCTGCGTCATAGCGATGCCAGCCAGCCGCACCGCCAGCGCCAAATAATCGACCGCCTCGCACAGCGCACGGGCGGCCGTTGCGTCATCCGTCCATGCGCCCCCCCACGCCTGTAGCAGGGCGATAGCTTCCTGCAAAGTGAGCTTATCGACGGGCAGCAAGTAGGCGGGGTCGGTGGCGTTTGTGCGCTTGCGGCTGGTGATCAACACACCACACTGGTCGCGCACGTGCAAGATCGGCCGTAAATCGTCTGCATCCTCTGCCCCATCCAAGATGAGCAACGCCCGTTTGCCCATCAGCGCCCGCCGACACGCCCCGGCCGGGTCGCGCACGTCCACGTCTGCCCCCAGCACCGATTGGGCGAAATGGGTCAATGCGCCACTGACGGCCGGTTGTCCATAAAAGCTGTAAAACAACACGCCATCAGGAAAGCGGGTTCGCAACGCGCCCCGTGCGTCGAGGTCGGTCAATGTTTTCCAGGCGAGGGCTGTTTTGCCCCGGCCGCCCGGCCCCCACAGCGTCACCGTGCGCCCCGGTTGCAGCCAGCCATCCAGCGTCGCCAGCATTTTTTGGCGGCCGATAAATTTGTCCGCGGCCGGGGGCAGTTGGCGAATGTAGGGTTGGCGTATGTCGGTCGGGTCACTGGCCGTTTGTGAAGGCGGTTGGTTCGCTAGATGTGTTATTTGCTGCTTGTTGAGTTCGGGGAAGAGCGGCCGTTGCTCTTCGGCTTCTGCATAAAAGCCATGCAAAAAGCGGTCAGCAAACTGCTCAAATTCAGGGAAGTTGGGCAATGATTCGGGGGTGCGCCCTGTGATGGTCGTGAACGTCGATTTTAGTTCACGCACCAATTGTTCGTATGTTGCAAGGTCTAAATGGCTGGGGTCGATAAGGAGGCGGCTTACGTCAAAGTCGCTTTTTTCTTTGGGTAGCTGCTTCTTGAAACGACTATCGTGCTGCGAAATTTCTTCGTAGACACCGGGCGGCAAAAGCGTCTGCGCTTCTTTCAGTCCGGCCGTGACACACGCTTGTAGTGCCTGTTCGCGTTCGCTTGGTTTCCGCTTTTTCCAAACGGCATCAAAAATTTTTGAGCCAGCCCACTCTGCAAAAATTGCTTCGATCATCGTGTCCCCTTTTGATTATCGTCTATCATTATACTCGATACTCGCCATTATTTTCTGTACGCACGATTGTCGTTTTAGTTGCACGTCGTTTCCCTCCCCGGATCAGACCTCCCCCCCTTCGGGGGGGACTGACAGCACATAAACTCCCAAAGAACCATCGTCACATCGCTCCTGACGGAACGGCCGCATCCCGCAACAGATCGGGATCAACCCGCACAGCCAGCAGATCATCGACACGCATCCGGCCGTCTGTAATGGGCGGCCGTTTTCCCACAATCTCCTCTTTCATCTTCAAAAAGAAGCTCAACTCTGACGGGTGATCGACCGCACCCAGCGCAGCAAACAAACCCGACCGAGACGCACCCAGCGCCGAAGCCGCATGAGAGCCAACCATCGCCCCTTTGCCCTGTGCCACCGCCAAATCCAACATGTGGCGCGACGCGGTGTACCCTGTTCGCGCCGTCTTGATATTGAGAATGTCAAACGTATCGGCCGCCAATTCACGCCGCACATCGGCCGCCGTAAAACAGCTATCATCCCCAATGATCGGCAGGTGTTCGCCAGCCCGTAGCGCCGTGCGATCTGCCATTTGCGAAACCGGGAGCGGCTCTTCGCAATACAAAATGCCCATCTCGCGCAATTGGTCGAGACGGCCAGGCGCATGTTCGGCCGTCATCGTCTCATTGGCATCGGTGTACAGGTCAATCGTGTCGCCAAATGTTTGTTTGAGCAAACGCAAGCGGCGCACATCGGCCGACCAATCGCGCCCCACCTTCACCTTGAGAACGCGCACCCCCTGCGCCACCACCCAACTGGCATCTGCCAACATATCGTCATCGGCCGCGATCCCCAAAATGTAGCTGACGCGCACCGTCGGCCGCGTACACCCCAAATAAGCAGCCAGCGATTGCCCCCGCGACTGCGCCAGCGCATCGTACAGAGCGACATCGACCGCCCCTTTCGCCGTCTGGTTGTTTTTGACTTGTTGCAGCAAAGGATAGATAAGCGCGGGATCGGCCGGTTCGCCCACCACGCGCCGTTTCAATTCATGCTCGATCACCGCGCACACGCTCCAGGGCGTTTCGCCATAAATGGTCGGCCGGGGCAACGCTTCGGCCGCGCCCACCGCGCCATCACTCAGCGTCACTTGCACAAGCACATGATGCGCTTCAGACATCACGCTATGCTTGCCCCATTTGAGCGGACTGCGTAACGGCAAACGAAAAGGGGTGGTGCGAATATCAGCAATCGTTGTCATAAAATTTTTTCCCATTCAGTAGAGACGTAACATTTTACGTCTCTCTTTTCTTGCTCTTGCTCTTGCATTTCTAGGATTGACGCAC
>CALECP010000417.1 GCA_937949915.1 uncultured Anaerolineae bacterium | reverse complement strand
CTTCGGTATGACTGTCGCTATCAAAAAGCCAACAAAGCAACAACGCACTGCCCGCCAACGCCGCGAAGCGCGACACGGGTTGCTCTTCCTCTCTCCCTGGATTGTTGGCTTTTTCGCTTTTATCGTCGTGCCGTTAGGCTACTCGCTCCTCTATAGTTTACAAACGTTTGAGACGCTCGATCCATCGACTTCCACTTTTGTGGGGCTGGACAATTACCGGCGCATTTTAGATGATCGAATTGCGATGCGTTCGATTCGGCTAACGGGGCTGTATGTGTTGATCTGGGCCCCGATTTCGGTGCTTGTGCCGCTCGGTTTTGCGACGCTCATTCATGCAAAGCATCTGTTTGCGTCTCGCCTTTTTCGGCTGGCGTTTTATATTCCCACACTGGTGTCAGAGTTTGCGGTCGCCTTTATCATCCGCAGCTTTTTCTCGCCGCAGGGGTGGTTCAACAAGATGTTTGCCCGGCCGCTGGGCTTTGATGTGACGATGGGCAACAACACGGTGATCGCGATTGTGATTATCAGCACCAGCTTGTGGGGCGTGGGCAATTTGATTTTGATTTTGCTGGCGGCCAAGCAGGGTGTGCCGCAAGAGCTTTATGAGTCGGCCGATGTAGATGGCGCACGCTGGTTTCAAAAGTACCGGGCGATCACCCTGCCATATATGTCGCCGATTATTTTCTATAGTTTGATCATCAGCACCATCACAGCGTTTCAGATATTTGCCGCGCCGTATTTGTTGGGTGGCACGTCGTATAGCTATGACGAGAACCCGCCCGGTATGTTTATGACGCTCTATATTTTTCGGCAACTGACACTCAAGCAAGACATCGGCTATGCGAGTGCGCTGGGCTGGGTGCTGGTGGGCATGTCGGCCGTGGCGGCGTTCTTGGTCTTTTTCTCTGCCCGTTATTGGGTTTTCTATGAGGACGAAACATGACAACCCATCGGCCGCGTATCGGCTTTTCGTCCGCCAGCTATGTCACACGCCAAGTGCGGCCGTTTCTCGCCAAGACGATCTACACACTGTTTGCGACCATTATTTTGACGGTCTACATTTTGCCATTGGCGTACATGGTGTTCACATCAGTACAAAACATCAACATGCAAGCCGATCCATTTGCGCCGATCATGCTGCCTGTTGAGCCGCGTACCATCGACTATGAAGGCAAAGCATACGATCTGTATAACGTACCGATTGACGGCCGGATCGAAACATTAGCCCTGTACAAAAAAGGGCGAGAAAGCAGTCAATTTATCGACCCGAACGATTTAGAAAGAGGCGAAATAGCATGGGAAGGACGATGGCGACAGCTAGACGCTGACTATCGACTGAACCCGCAATGGGATAATTTTGTGGAGGCGAACCAACGCGGCCGGATTTTGCCCAGCATTGTTAATACGATCCCCCTGCTCTTTTTTGGGCTGCTTGGCACAATCGCCTCCTCGGTAGCGGTTGCCTGGGGGTTTGCTCGGTTCGAGATTCCGGGCGAAAAGGTGATCTTTGCCCTGCTGATCGGCACGTTGTTCGTACCGCGTGAGCTAGTCGGTATTCCACTGCGTCAATTTTATGGTGAGATCGGCTGGCTCGATACGCTGCTGCCATTAATTGTGCCACAATTTTTTGCCAGTGCGCTCTATGTCTTTTTGCTGCGCCAATACTTTCGCACCCTACCGCGTGATCTGGATGAAGCGGCCGCCATCGACGGGGCAACACCATTGCGTACATTGTGGTCTGTCATCGTTCCGCAATCGATCCCGATCATCGTCACGGTTGGCTTGCTGCAATTCTTTTTCATCTGGAAAGATTTCTATCAGCCCAATCTGTTTATGCCAGGAGAGGCGGGCAAAATGCCAGTTGCGTTAGCTATCGGCCGTCTCTCGGCCGGACTGGGGCCCGATGTCACAGAGGTGATGGCGGGAACATTGCTTGTGTTGATCATTCCGGCCGTCGTCTTTCTCTTCTCCCATCGCTACATCCTCCAAGCAGCTTCCCAACTCGGCATTCGCAAATAACCGAATCGCGGCGTAGAGACACAAGATTTTGTGTCTCTCTTGCTTCCGCCCTTTTTGCTTCCGTCTTTCTCCTCCCTCACTTTCAAGAAGAAAGGAATTAAGAAAGAGACGCAAGATGTTGCGTCTCTACATATCTTGTGCAACAGACAAGGCATCAATTTTTGCATCTTGCACGATTTTTTCGCCTATACACACCCGAAAACTGTACGATTTCTACACCATCTATCAAAGTAGTTGACACATCAATCAACTCGCAATAGGATCGTGACTTATTGAGAGAGAATACCGAAGTTTGGTCGTCTCGATCAACGCAATCACAAAACATTAAATCAATAAATCAGGGAAGACCATGTCTACACCACTCGATAGTAAAATGCCGAAAAAGATCGGCAGAATCGGAGAACTCGCCTACAACCTGTGGTGGAGTTGGAACGCCGATGCACGTCAATTGTTCCGTCAATTGGACAAAATACTGTGGCGCGACACCCGCCACAACCCCGTCCAGATGCTTGTTGAATTATCGGCCGCACAGCTAGAAAAAGCTGCCAACGATGCCTCATTTTGCCAACTGTATGACACTGTTATGCAGCAAATGGATGAAATGCTCGACATTAAAAACGGCTGGTTCTACAAAAATTATCCACAACATATAGACGACCAAATCGCCTACTTCTCTTTCGAGTTTGGTTTGCACAACACCTTGCCTATTTATTCTGGCGGTTTGGGCATCTTGTCGGGCGACCACACCAAAGAATCGGGCGATCTCGGTCTCCCGTTGGTCGGTATCGGCTTCATGTACCCACAAGGCTACTTCCGCCAAGTATTACCCTCGCACGGCTGGCAAGAAGCGCAGTACATTCCGCTCGACTTCGACAAAGCCCCCATCCTGCCTGCGACAGACAGCGACGGCAACGAAGTACGTGCCAAAGTATTTATTGACGGACACCACGTTCACGCCAAAGTATGGCATGTGCGCGTTGGTCTCACCGATCTGTACCTGATGGATACAGATGTAGACGATAACCAACCCTGGGAGCGCGATCTATCGGCGCGGCTGTATTACGGCGGCCACGATATGCGCCTCAAGCAAGAAATGTTGCTCGGTTTGGGCGGTGTGCAAGTATTGCGTAAATTAGGCTACGATCCGACCGTTTGGCACATGAACGAAGGGCATTCAGCCTTCCTATTGATCGAATTGCTGCGCGAAAAGATGCGGGGCGGCATGAGTTTTGCCGATGCGAAAGAGGAAGTGCGTAAACACACCGTCTTTACTACGCATACCCCCGTCCCGGCCGGACATGATGCGTTTCCTTTCCACATGATGGAAAAATACTTCGGCGCGATCTGGGAAGAGTTTGGCATCAGCCGCGAAGCGTTCATGGAACTGGGCGCGAATGACGACAAACACGAAGGACGCAACTTCAACATGACCGTCCTACCGCTCAATATGGCGGGGCAAGCTAATGGTGTGAGCAAGCTGCATGGCGCAGTATCACGCGACATGTGGCAACACGTCTACCCGAACATTTCATCCGTTGACGATGTGCCTATCGGTCATGTCACCAACGGCATCCATGTTCCGACATGGGTTGCGCGTGAATTGGGCGATCTATTCACCAAATATGTTGCGCCAGATTGGCTAGAGCGACATGACGAGCCAGAGATGTGGCAAAAGGTGAATGATATTCCTGATGGCGAGCTATGGGAGGCGCATCTTGAATTGAAGCGCAAATTGATGACGTACTTGCGGACACGTGAGCGCGGCAAGTGGATGAACGGGCTGCATGATGCCAATCAGGTGATGACGGGCGGCATGTTGTTCGACCCAGAAGCGTTGACGATTGGGTTCGCACGTCGTTTTGCTACTTACAAACGCGCTAATTTGATCTTCCGCGATCTCGACCGCTTGAAGGCGATGTTGCTCAACGCCCAACGGCCGGTACAACTCTTGTTCGCGGGTAAAGCACATCCGGCCGATGATCCGGGCAAGCACTTCATTCAGGAAATCTACAATTTCTCGAAGGCGAACCACATGGGCGGCCGGGTTGCGATCATCGAAGATTACGAAATGCACTTGGCTCGTTTTATGAAGCAGGGTGTCGATGTGTGGCTCAACACGCCGCGTCGGCCGCGTGAAGCAAGCGGCACAAGCGGTATGAAAGCATCACTCAATGGTGTGCCAAATCTATCTATCCTTGATGGGTGGTGGGTTGAAGGATACAACGAGAAAAATGGTTGGGTGATCGGTGATGATACCGAGTATGGCGACGATTTGGGCGCACAAGATTGGGCGGATGCAACCTCGATGTACAACCATATGGAAAGCTCGATTATCCCGACGTATTACGACCGGGGTGCAGACGGTATTCCGCACGGTTGGGTCAAAATCATGAAGGAAGCGATCAGCTCCAATGCGGCCGAATTTTCGATGCGCCGTATGATCAAGAATTACACCGAGCAATTGTATTTGAACGCGATGTAAACTGTCTGTGGCTCAAAATTATCAAGGCGCGACCGTGAATTTTCTCACGGCCGCGCTTTTTTGTTACTATCCAAATTAGTCAGGGTGTAGCCAGTACATCGTCAAACCAAATCCACTGCTCACAGCAATCAGCAGCCACCAAACGGATGAATGAGCGACCATAACCGTCCGCAAACCAACGGTCAAAGCGATGGGAGGCGGGGCTTCCGAAATCGTTCCCCAAATGTAATCACCATCGTACTCTGCGCTGTAGACAAACCGCAACATATGCGGCCCCGCCTCAAGTGGCAGTGCATCGGTGGTGAATGCCTGAATTTGTTCGGTCATGGGAATGTAGATATTGGGATGCACAAGATTGCTGTCGGCCGGTGCATCCAAATCTAAGATCGCCAGATTGAGATTGCCGTTCACATTGTTCGTTTTGCCTGTGTGGATGGTGTAATGACCGTCTGCTGGCACGAAAAAGATCACTTCGTATACACCCCGGCCGTCATTGTCTGAATGGGCGGTGTTGAATCCGGCCGTGCCGCCCACAATATCGAAGCGATTGTCGAGTATGACCGCTTGTGGTGTGGCATTATCGGCCGCAAATTTCACTGTCAACTCATGGACTTGTCCATCGAACATGGCGCTATCAAGAGGAATAAAAGCGGTTGTGTCGGCGGCCGATACGGCCGTTTCTCCCAAAAATGTGCCTGTCAGTCCATCGTACACAAGTAGCTTTCCGGCCGTGCCAAAAGGCGCATCAACCGTCACATCCAAATCATTATCCCATGCCAACATCTGCACACCTGCCACGATTCCTTTGCTCGACTCTAGGTCGGAAAGGTAGAGCGGCAAGTTGTTTGACTGAAAGTAACAGGGAAGAAAAGGGCAATTGATCGTGGCACGAAAGTACCATGGTCGCCATCCGGCCGATGAAAATGTCTCATTGTAGGTCACTGATCCGTAAGCCTGTAGATGATTTACCAAATCGAACACCAACACATATTCGATAGTGCCTATCGCCGGTGGCGGCAATATGATCGGCAATTGTTGATCAAAACTATCACCCGGCGCAACAGAGTTGCAATCAGTTAAAGACAACTCCTCCGACGATACTCTCCTTAACGCTTTTTGCCATGAATAGCGCAAACTGACAGCATCACAATTCCACGTCGTCACCCCCGTATTTTGAATCGTTATCGTTGTACTTAATGTTTCTCGCGTCCCATCACTCGCAAGCGACAACGATAAGCCATCCAAACTATCAAATTGATAAACAGCATCCGGCTCAATCCCCCAATCAACATCAAGGATATTCCAGCGATTCTCTGGTGAAATCACAACACCCGATCTATTTCTCAACTCAACCCCAGTGTAATAGTGAAACAGTATCTTTTGATAATCACGCCATCGAACATGCCACATATCAAATTCATCAAACCTTCCCAACGTTCCAAAGCCCCATCTGGACGCACCATCTTGGCTTAGTCCGGCTCCGTGACCAGGTGGTTGATAATTTGCTATAGTCGGATCGGAGCTAATCGGATCATCAACACCCAGCAAATAAGGATATTGCCCTGCCCGATCATAATCGGGATGATTGTTGGTCTTTTGCCCTATATTGTCGAAAAACTCGGCTCTAATGGGTGTTTGCTTGTTTCCATAATAGAGCGATTGGTTTCCCCCGTATGTCATATAGATATTTTGCGTATTACTCACAGCGTCTCGAAACCGCTGTGGACTTCCCATAGAGTCAAACTTGCCCGGATAAAAGGTTTGCTTGGCTTGGCTATTATCTAGCCAATTGAACTGCACTGGGCTATCTGGGTCTTCACATTTGTTTAGATGATAGGCGTAGGAACGGGCAGAAACAGCTTTTGCCTCAAGCAAAAACTCAGAATAGCCTTCAAAACCAACTTCTTGGGCAAGCACGTTTTGCAAATAGTAATTTTCGACATCGACCGATACGATCTCTCCGTTTGGAGAGCCATCTACTGCTCTCATGTAATCGTTTGGAAGATATTCTTGCGCTCCAGCCATTGCAACACAACCATGTTCCCTTGAACCAAATTCACATAATGTAGGCTGACCATTTTCTAGGGCGATTTGCTGAGATCCTTCGTTGATGACATACATACGCACCTTAACTTGGCCGCCACCATCAAAGCTATGATAAGATGCAGCGCCAACCGAAAATGCAGGGTCGCTAACGCAAAGCGATTCTGCGGATGCAGGATTGATCACGACAAAAAACAAAACGACAGCGATTATCCACAGTGAGCCTGATATAATTTTACTCATTATATTTTCTCCACTCTTTATTGCTCAGTGTCAAAAGAAATCTGGCAAATATGACTGTCGCAAATGGAGAATACAAGCTCACTTTGCTCTCTGACTACCCAAATAGAGTTTCCTGTGTTTCGCCCTTCGAATCCCTCTATCCGCCGAATCGACTTGTCCTCAGTATCAGCTTGGAACATGCCCATGAAAACCATATAGTTGTCTCTCTCCTCACGTGTGGTTGTATTGAGAAGCTCTTGCTCCATATCGTATACACTGGCTCTAAAAAGAATACGGTTGCCGTCAGGCGACCATGAACCATCATGAATGTATTCAAACCCTTCCTCAAAGCCAGCGACATAGTTTATTGTCGCTGTGTCTAAATCAACGATATACAACTCCGCTTGACCCACGAATCGTGGGGTTGTTCCCTCAACAAGTCGGGCTGTTTGCAACATAAAACGATTTTCGCTTGGATGCCAAGAAACATCTTGGACGATTCTAGTTTCCGGATCACCTAATGAAATGAGGCAGGATGACGCACCGTATTCGATTAGCTCAACCCCTATATCTGCATTGATGACGGTCAGAAAATTTTGATTGGGCGACCAAACTGCGTGGGGCGTGAGGACTTGATACGGATCATTCTCTTTCATCGGCTGATCACGAAGAACTATTTCTTGGATCAAATCATTTTCAATATCTAACACACCAATCTGCGAGGGAAACGTTGACATGGCGACCGCCGCTCGATTATTGCTTTCTGCCTCCAACTCAAAGTTGCGATAGGTTAATTTTGTGGCTAACGTAACGGCATTCGTCGATGATTGAGGGCGATCTGAATTAAAAGGTATCTTGAACAAAGACCACTCCACATCGTCAATTTCTTTAGAAGTCCATAGGATTGATTGCTCCAACGCGGACCAAACGACAGAAACAATACCATTATGACTGTACAGGATAGTCGTTGTCGAAGGCTCATCCGTTGTGGTGTGAGCAATCGTTCTTTCGCTACGGCTTACAATGGTATCGGTTCCAGAACCTACTGAAATGAGCGATCCGTCTGGCAAAACTTCTACAAGTTCTGTGAACCGTGTATCTTCGCTGCGTATCGTTCTGATATTCGCCTCAATGATTGCGTTTAGCGGTGTGTAGGTTGACACGGTTGGAGTTGAAAACCTACAGTCAGAGGGGGCAGATAAGGTGGTAATTTGTGACCAGCTTAATGGTACTGTCTCTACCGATGAGGCGATTG
>CALECP010000416.1 GCA_937949915.1 uncultured Anaerolineae bacterium | reverse complement strand
GTGCGATAGCCAGCCCATTGAGAAAAGCACAAAGCAGGGCAACCACACCGATTTTGCGCTTGAGAAGCGCCATTAAAACAAACAAAACAACACTGCCCCCAAACAGATAAGCGCGTAAACTGGCGGCGTATTCGGCAATGTGCCACCAACGACTACCATACCCCAGCAGTGTGATAACCAGCCATCCCCAGACGAGCAATGGCACAACCAACATTCGTTTTGCTTTCATAGGCGGCGATTATATCCGGCCGTTGTTACAATCAGCGCAATGAACCTGCAAACAACATGCGACATTGTGATCGAAACCGCCATCGAAGCGGGACACCTGCTGCTGCAAGGGCAACGGGAAGGCTTTCAGTTTGTGCGAAAAAGCACCGCCATCGACATCGTGACAGAGTACGACGAGAAAGCGGAGGCGCTGATCTTGGCGCGGCTGCGGCCGCACTTCCCCACCCACCGCATCGCGGCCGAAGAGAGCGGTGTCACTGATGCGACCAGCCCGTACACATGGCACATCGACCCGATAGATGGCACTGTCAACTACGCCAGTGGCATTCCGATGTACTGTGTTTCAATTGCGCTATACGAAGACGATCAGCCGTTGGTCGGTGTGATTTATGACCCGGAACGGGACGAATGCTATTGGGCGATTCGGGGCGAAGGGGCATTTTTGCGCCATGCCAGCACAGATACACCGATGCGCGTACAAACGAATGAGACGTTGCTCGATTGTGTGGTTGCGACCGGTTTTCCGTATGACAGGCACACGGCCGACCTCAATAATTACGCCCAATTTGGCGCGTTCTTGGTCAAAACACGCGGGATGCGACGGGCAGGTGCGGCCGCGCTCGATCTCGCCTATGTCGCGGCCGGGCGGCTGGGTGGCTACTGGGAATACAAGGTCAAAAGCTGGGACATCGGTGCAGGTGTTTTGCTGGTCACAGAAGCGGGCGGCCGTGTGAGCAATATCGACGGTTCACCGCACACTATCGCCCCGGTCAACGCGATCATTGCCAGCAACGGCCGTGTTCACGATGAAATGGTCAGCACATTACAGACGATTCACCAAATAGATTGACAGAGCCACGGCCGACAGGTACTTTTGAAGCAAAATAGTAACTACTCGCGTAGTACCTAGTCAGCAAAGATGAATACGCAAACTTGATGATTGGCATCAAAATAGTTTGTTGACAAAGCGCATCTTCTTGGGACAGCACAAGCTGACAAGTTGAAATGCTAATGAGAGAGAGAAAATGCGCGACCCCGCGCAGGAGTTGACACAATAATGATAATAAAACGCTCGTTTCCCTACTTGATCGCCGTCTGTTTGTTGCTGGTTGGTGTGCTGATGGCGGCCGACCAGACCCGCGCCCAGAGCGGTGTGGCGATGGTGATCTACGATGACGCACTGCAAAACGGCTGGCAAGATTGGTCGTGGCCTGGCGGTGCATCAGCCACACCCACCATCACCGATCTGAACGCCACTACTCCCGCCAACAATGGCACGGCCGTGATGATGGCAACCTATGGCAGCAACTGGTCTGGTGTGCGCTTTCATAGCAACGTGGTGCAAATGACGGCCGACTACACCGACCTACAATTTTGGTTCTATAGCACCACGGCCGAAGAAGTGGATGCCGCCCTACAAGACGGCACAGGCACAACGGTAGGCGCAAAAGTGCGTGTCACGCCAGCGGCCGTCAACACATGGCAACTGGTGACGATTCCGATGAGCGATTTTGGCACGGCCGACTTTGAAAACATCGTCATTCAAGCGCGAGGCGCAGGCGCAGGCACAACGATTTACGTCGATGACGTGGTGCTGCTTGGCACATTGCCCACACCCACACCTACTATCGTCTTCACCCCCGCGCCCACACCGGTACCGGGCGCACCGGGCAACCCATTCTACGAAACATATACCGAAAAGAGCGCCCCGGCCGTCGTCATTGGCGGCAGCGCACTACCTACCGCCAATGGTGGCACGGCCGTCAACATCACCATCGACCCCGCCACGCCCATCGAGTACATCTACCCTACCCAATTCGGCAACAACGCAGGCGTGTGGATGGGCGACAACGCCTTGTTATCACAAGAAGCATTCGACCGCTTGAGCGCGATTGATATTCCGTTTATTCGCTTCCCCGGCGGCAGCACGTCCGACATTTACGCATGGAATGCCAGCTACAACGACGACGCAGGGCAACCCATCGGCCACCCACAATACATCATCGACCTCGGCAACGACAATTTCAACAATGGCTGGGCAGTAGACACGTATGAATTTCTCGACTGGGCAGAGCGACTGGGTACGCTACCATTGATCACCGTCAATCATGGGCTGGCGGTGGAAGAAGATACCGCTACGGCCGCAGCCCTGGCGGCCGACTGGGTGGAATACGCCAACGCGCCCAACGACGGCAGCAACCCGAACGGTGGCATCAACTGGGCGGCACGACGAGCGGCCGATGGGCATCCCGCCCCCTTCGATGTGCAATACTGGACAGTTGGCAACGAAGTATTTGGCCCGTGGGAAGTAGGCTATTTGCCAGACGGGGCTGATTATGCCGCCAACTTCAACGTCATCTATGACGCGATGAAAGCGGTTGACCCCGACATTTACATCGGCATCGTCGGCGGCTTCGAGACCCATGCGTCATGGTTTGTGCAAGTGCTGCAAGCACCGGGCGCGGCCGACCGCATGGACTTTATCGACGTGCATAACTACTATCATTATGCCAGTGCTGGCTCACTGCCATTGGTCAACGAAATCAGCGCGGAAGGCATACTCGATCTGGTAGACATCATCGGGCAAAACCGCGCCGAACTGGACAGCATGATCGCCGCGCACACCACACACGCACCGGGCGCAATACCGTATTATTACGGCGAATTTAACGGCACGAACGGAGTCAACTATCATCATGTCCAATTGGTGAATGCGCTGTTTTATGCTGAAGCGTTGGGCGAAATGATCATCAATCAATTTGTCGGTGTCGCCAAATGGGACATCTATAACGGCTGGGCAGCCAACACCGAAGGGGATATGGGCATGTTGGCACGCAATCATCCCACCGTGCCAGACCACACGCCGTACCCCAGCTACTATCCATACTACTTTTATCAGGTCAATTTTGGAGATCGGTTGCTTGCCAGCAGCAGTTCGGACGACGATGTAAAAGTGTACGCCAGTCAATTTACGGCCGATGGCAACGTCGGGCTAATCATCGTCAATGAAACGGCCGCCAAGACAGCCACACTTGATCTGGGCGCATTTACGGCCGGGGATGTCAACGGCTGGTCGCTCACCGGCGGCGATCTCGATCAATTTGCCGTCACGCTCAACGGTGTGGCAAACGGATACACACACGGCGGCCCCTTGCTGGAAGATGTGACCCCGTACCATACCGACGCGAACGCCAGCAACACGCTGACCGTTGCGCTCGATCCCTTTTCGGTGACATCGCTGGTGCTGTATGCAGATACGGCCGTCACGCCCACCCCTACAGCGACAGCCACGAACACCCCCGTCGTCGCCACCGACACACCGACGGCAACAGCGACAAACACGCCTATCGCCCCCACCGATACACCAACGCCAACAGCGACAAACACGCCTATCGCCCCCACCGATACACCGACACCCACAACAGCCGCCCCGCTCGCCGTTGGGCAAAATAGTGTGGGTGTGCAATCGTTTTCGATGGTGTGGATCGCATTGGCGGCCGTCGCTGGTTTGATAATCACAGGCGCATTGATAAAACGTCATTGATGCGAATCGCGTGGTTTAGCCCGTTGCCGCCGACGCGCTCCGGAATAGCTGATTACAGTCGGGATGTGTTGCCGTTTTTGCACAAGATAGCGGCCGTGCAGCCATTCGCCAGCGCGGCCGCTATTGCCGCCTACCCCGCGCAACGGTGGCAGTTCGACATCCCGATCTACCACATCGGCAACAGCCCCCACCATGCTGATATTTATGCCATGTTGCAGCAGCACCCCGGCATCGTGGTGCTGCACGATGTCGTTCTGCATCACTTCATGGCGGCGCAAGCATACGGCCGCGAACTGAGCTACGCGCACGGCACAGCAGGGCTGGCACACTGGCACGGACACCCCCCGCCCGACCCGTTCGCGCAGCCGCTCAATCGGCGGGTGCTTGATCTGGCGCTGGGCGTGATCGTGCATAGTGCGTGGGCGGCCGCGCACGTCCGGCGCACCCATCCCGCTCTGCCTCTCACCATCATTCCAATGCCGATCCCGTTGCCAAAAAGCGCGGCCGAACCCCCACGTCATGCGCTCACCTTTGGCGCAATCGGGCAGATCACCCCCGCCAAACAGATCGATTTGTGCCTGACCGCATTTGCCCAATTCGCGCACCAATCTCCCCATCCAGCCTATTTTTCGTTGATCGGCGAGGCGGCCGGTGTCGATGTGCCAGCCTTAATCGCGAGGCGCGGCAATGTGACATGGCACGGCTACATCGACGACTACACGCAGTTCGAGACGGCCGTGGGCACCATCGACATCATGCTCAATTTGCGAAACCCCACAGCCGGAGAAACATCGGCCGCCGCCCTCCGCGCCCTCGCC
>CALECP010000415.1 GCA_937949915.1 uncultured Anaerolineae bacterium | reverse complement strand
AAATAGAAGAGCTGGCGGAGCATATTAGGCAGATTGCATGGTCTGATTTCACATCAATTCAACTAATGTATAAAGGGCAGGATGACAGCAATTTCCATATTTGGCAAGTCTATTTGCGAGATGAAAGCGGCTCTATCGAGCCAGCGACTGCTTATGCTGGGCCTCAACTTTTCTCTGAAGATGGACGAAAAAATTTAAGGAATGGTGCTTAGATCAGATGCAAACAGTAGACAGACCGTTAGAACCAACCAAAAAAGCAATCGTCGTGGGCGCATCCTCTGGGATTGGCGCGGCACTGGTGCGCGACCTCAGTGCGCGGGGCTACCGTGTGGCCGCCCTGGCACGGCGCGAAGCTGAACTGGATGCGGTGTGTGCCGACGCGGACAACGCCACCGCCTACGTGCATGATGTGACTGATTATGAGGTTGTGCCAGAGCTATTTCAGCAAATCGTGCGCGATTTGGGTGGCTTGGATGTGATTGTTTACAATGCGGGTGTGCAGCCCCAAGTGGCGGCCGACGAGTATGATTTTGAGAAAGATCATCAGATGATCGCTGTCAATTTATTGGGGGCGATGGCATGGCTCAATCAGGCGGCGCAACGGTTTGATCGCACGAAAGGGGGATCGATTGCGGCCGTCAGTTCCGTCGCGGGGGATCGCGGCCGATCCGCGTTCCCCGGCTACCATACCAGCAAGGGCGCACTGAGCGTTTACATGGAATCGCTTCGCAATCGGCTGGCAAAACGGGGTGCAAACATCACGACGATCAAGCCCGGTTTTGTCGATACGCCGTTGCTTGAGAATGCGGACAAGACATTTTGGGTGATCTCGGCGGCCGATGCGGCGCGGCAAATTGTCAACGCGATAGAAGCGGGTAAGCAAACGGTATATGTTCCCGGCCGTTGGCGGTGGGTGATGTTGATCATTCAGCACATTCCATCGTTTATCTTCCGGCGCATGAGTATTTGAGTAGGTTGGAATGTGGGAAAGTTGAAGATTAAAAAGCACACAAACAGCCTCGCTCTGACTGATAGCCGTCTCGAAAAGGTGACATCGTGGGGCGGGGCAAGTCGCAGTGAGGGATGGGTGTTTCGGCCGACCACGGCCGCGCAATTGGCCGATGTGTTCGCGCTGGCCAGACGGGAAGGCGTGAGTGTGGGCTTGCGTGGCGGCGGCAACAGCTACGGCGACGCAGCCAGCAACCAAAACGGCATCGTGCTCGATTTGACCCGCATGAAGCGCATTTTAGAATGGCAACCAGAAACAGGCATCGTCACCGTCGAACCGGGCGTAACGCTGCGCGAACTATGGGAGTATACGCTGGCAGATGGCTGGTGGCCGCCCGTTTGCACTGGCACGATGTACATTACGATTGGCGGCGGCGCGGCGATGAACGTGCATGGCAAAAATGCGTTCAAGGTCGGCACATTGGGCGAGCATATTCTCGAATTTGATTTGATGTTGTCCAATGGCGAGACGATTACCGCCAGCCGGGACGAAAACAGCGACATCTTTCATGCAGCGATTGGTGGGTTTGGGATGTTGGGCTGCTTTACCCGGCTGACGCTCCAGATGAAGCGCATTTATTCGGGCGAAGTGGCGGTGCAGATTATCAACAGCCGCAGCCTGAGCGAGATGTTCGCGCAATTTCGTGACAATGTGCCAACGAGTGATTATTTGGTGGGGTGGGTCGATTGTACGGCGACAGGCAAGATGCTCGGCCGGGGGGAAGTGCATCAGGCCAACTATTTGACGGCCGCCCAAGATCGCTATCCGCAAGCGACCATGCAGCGCGACCATCAACATTTGGGTGACACGTTATTTGGCATCGTGCCGCGCTCGGCGATGTGGCGATTCATGCAGCCGTTTTGGAATCGGCCGGGCATTCCCTGGGTCAACCGGGGCAAGTATTGGTCGAGCCGCCTCAAAGATGGCGGCCGCTACCGTCAGCCCCACGCGCAATTTCACTTTTTGCTCAATTATTTTCCAGACTGGCAAAAGGCGACTGGCAAAGGAGGCTTGATTCAGTACCAGCCTTTTGTTCCGGCCGCCCATGCAGAAGCGGTGTTCACCACGATTTTGCAGCGTTGCCAAGCGGCCAAGCTCGCCCCGTATCTCGGTGTACTCAAACGGCATCGCGCCGACCCGTTTTTGATGACGCACGGGCTAGATGGCTATTCGTTTGCGCTCGATTTTAAGGTGACAGACAGCAATCGGCCGCAATTGGTGGCATTGTGTCGTGAATTGGATGCGCTGGTGTTGGCCAATGGCGGCCGCTTTTATCCGGCGAAAGATAGCGTGCTACGGCCGGAGGTGGCGCAAGCGTATTTGGGCGATAGTGCCGTGCAGCAATTCCGAATGCTCAAAAAACGCTGCGACCCTGATGACATCATCCAGACCAACTTTTGGCGGCGGGTGTTTGTGCCACTGGCTGATTGATTAGCTGATTGATTGGACGTTGCCCATACATCGCACACACATAAAGAAAAAATAGCATGAGCAAAATAATCGACTTTTTCAAACGTTGGATCGCCTCGGTGATACGGGTTGCCTTCCTGATTTTACTCGTCTACTCAGGGTTCTATGTACGGGGCTGCCTCGGCCGCCCAGCGCGTACCCCCGTCACAGAAGCGGTTGCGCCCGGTGTCACTTATGAGCGGCAAATTTTTGACCGGCCGCATCGTATGGTGGTGCATATTGTTGAGATCGATTTGACGGCCGTCGATCACACCCTGTTCGTCACGCCACCAGATCGGCCGGATAGCCCACTGCCCTATCTGGCACAGCGCACAAGCGATTTCGCCCAAGAACACAACGCCCAGATTGCCATTAATGCGAGCTTTTTCGAGCCGTTTCGCTATGGTGTACCGGGCGAATTTTATCCCCGCCCCGGTGAGCCAACGGTGCCATCTGGTTTGACCATCACCAACGGCCGTATCTACACGCATGTCGCTCGTTTCAAGGCGTTATGCTTTTTGGAAGCGAAGGCGATCATCACACCGGGCGACTGTGCGGCCGACACCATCGACGCGGTAGCCGGTAATGAGCAAATGATGGTGGCGGGGCAAGCGATCACCAAAGAGGCAGCCACCTACAACGAGACATTGCACCCGCGCACGGCCGTTGCTGTCAACGAAACAGGGACAACGATTTGGCTGATTCTAGTCGATGGGCGGCAGCCGTTTTACAGCGACGGCGCAACGCTGGCGCAATTGGCAGAGATCGGTCTATCGCTGGGCGCACACGACATGCTCAATCTCGATGGCGGTGGCTCGTCCGCGCTCATTTTCAACTTCGATGGCGATCTACGCCTCGTCAACAGCCCCATCCATACGCGCATCCCGCGCCGCGAACGGCCGGTTGCCAACCATATCGGGCTACATTATCGGCCGTGATCGCGTGTATAATCGCACCGATAAGTAAGATGAAGACAGACAGGACAGCACTATGTTAAAAGATGACTGGCTAATGCGGATTATCAAACAATCGGCACGGATGATGGGCAACATCCTAAAAAATATCCAATCAGGTAGCCTAGACAGCGCACAACAGCAGATCGATGAAGCGTTGGACGAATATGTGGGTATCGACTCCAGCACGGCCGAGTTTATGTCTCCGCCCGAAATGATGGCGCGGCTTGGCACAGGCGAGATGGCAGGGTCGGGTAAATTGATCTTTCTCACTGATTTACTTCGTGCTGAAGCGATGATCTGCGACGCAGAAGAAGATGAAACAGGGGCGTATAATCGGCGCATCAAGGCACTCGACATTCGCCTCGAATTGGCCGTCGGCCGGGACATGACCAACGCTGATTTTGATGCCACTATCGACAATTTGATCGACGAGTTAGACGAGTACGAATTGCCAACCCCCATCCTCGAAAAACTGTTTGGCTACTATGAAAAATCGCAACAGTACGATATGGCGGCCGATGCCCTAGACGACCTGATAGAAGGCGACCACCATACGAGCGAAAATATGGTCGATGCCGGTCTCTCCTTCTACGAGCGCTTGCTTCGCAAAAGCGACACCGAGCTAAACGTCGGCAATTTTAGTCGTGAAGAAGTAAAAACAGGCTTCGATGCCCTCTGGAAAATGCAATAGGTGTGCTAATAACCTTTTTGTTTATCGACCAAATTGACCAACGGCCGCCCCGCCTGATACCGGGCCAAATTATCGAGAAAAATTTCTAGCATACGCTCGTCGTAGTGTGGCGTATCTCCGGCGTAATGGGCGGTGATCAACACATTGGGCATTTGCCACAACGGTGAGTCGGCCGCCAATGGTTCTGTCTCAAATACATCGAGACCCGCCCCCGCGATCTCCCCATTTTGCAACGCTGCGATCATCGCTTCTTCGTCGATTGTGCCGCCGCGCCCCATGTTGATCACTATCGCCCGGTTTTTCATCGCCCGAAACGCGGCCGCATCCAATTGATGATGCGTTTCGGCCGTATAGGGCGCGGCCGATACCACTACGTCCGCCTCTGGCAACACCGCCAGCAATTGATCGGGGCTGACCATCTGCGCGATACCGGGCATGGTGCGCGATGGGTCACGCCGTACCCCGATCACACGCATCCCGAATGCTTGTGCGATCTCGGCCGTCCGGCCGCCAATCGCCCCCACGCCGATCACCACCATCGTTTTACCCGCCAGCTCAAATAAATCGTCGATAAACAGTGCATCGTTGCGCGTCGCCGTGCTGGGATCAAACGACACGCTCGGCCACGTCCCCGCCAGTTGCGCCGCCCGGGCATGGTGTAGCTGCCGCGCAAACGTGAGCAACATCCCAAACACATGCTCTGCCATCGGAATCGCATGAATGCCCCGCGCATTGGTCAGCACAAACGGCTGCGTCCGCGCCTGTGGGTAGCGCATCAGCCAATCTGTCCCCGCGCTCCACGATTGCCACCAGCGCAACCCGGCCGCCTCTGCCAGCATATCGAGTGGAAAATACCCGGCGCACAGCTCTATCTCTGGTAAATGGGCGCGTATTTCTGCATCATCTTTCGTGTGCAAGATCGTCATCCCGGCCGGAAGGGCGGCTCGGATGCGGTCTAATTTTTCTGTGTCTAAAAAGGTGTTACCGAGGCGAATGAGGAGGATTGACATAGGTTTTTTTGCGAATAGACGTTTGAGCGGCGATGGTGCGTAGGGACACGATGAATCGTGTCCCTACATACCAAATTAGGCAGCCAGTACGCGCTGCGAAACCCGCGTCCGCATCTGACCAAATTGTGTTTTTACTTCGTCTGGTGCATCGGCGATCTCTTGTGCTAGCATATCCATCATCTGCAATAAATCGGGGCCGACCAACGCCGCATTCGCGTCCATAATTTGATCCAGTTCGGCCGCGCTTTGGGCTTCCAGCATTTGTGAGATCAACATCATTTCAGGGGGCATTTGTTGCTCCATCATGCCATTGATCTGCGCCTGTAGCTCTTGCAGGGCAACGGTGCGTTCTAGATCGCTGTTTTGCCGTGCTTGGTTGATCTGCTGCTCCAAAATGTTCATGAACAGCTCGTCGATTTGCCCTGCATTTTGGGCAATCGCTTGCTGACGATTTTCGGCCGCCAAAATCGCATCGATCACAGTGACTGTTTCTTGCACCATCAGTTCAGACGCTTTCCGCATCTCATCATACAGCGCAAGCAAACGAGTCCGCACGGCCGTCAAGCAATCTACCGTTGCGCCATCTTTTGCCTTCGCCGCATCATCGATCCGCGCCGATAGACCCGCGAAAAATTCATAGCTCAACGCGCCGCTAGACGATACCAAAATGTCGATGATTTCGTCATCATCCTGATTTTGCAGTACATGCTTGAGCAACAAAGGAGGGGATACGCCACCCTCTGCCTTTGCCTCGATGCCCATTTTTTGCAGCGCAATCTGCTTCTCTTCCATGCGCTTGCCCACGTCCGTTGTCGTCAGCAGCCGCGCATTGAGATTGGACAATCCAACCATCACTTCAGTCGCTTGCGCCTGTACTGCTTGCTGCAACATGTTTTGCACCATGCCGATAAATTGCTCGTCGATCAAGCGGGCGTTCTCTGGCTGGGCTAATAGATAATCGCACACGTCGTTGTCTGCTTTGCTCAATTTTTGCATCAACTCGCCCTGTTTCTGCTGCCGTGCAATCATCTCTTTCGTAATGCCTTCTGTCCCCAGAATCGTCTCCATAAATGTTTGCCAGCGCATCATTTGTTGCGGTTGTAGCAGGTAGGCACGCCGCTTTTCCATCGGCACATTTTCGACGATGGCACGTACCATTTGCCCCATCATTTTCTCCTGCTGGTCGTAGGGCATGTTCAGTTCCATCGGCACAAATGAAATGAGCAAATCGTGTGCTGATTCATGGTAGACGAATGGGGAGGCGACTTGTCCCGTCCAGCCACAGTTGCGGCATTGGGCGACGTTGAGCGCACCCTGCATGAGCATTTGTTTGAATTGTGGCACTTGGTCAACGTCGATCAATTGGTGAATGTCGGCCGCTACGGCCGTGTTGCACTGGGGGCATGTAATTTGAGTTTGCATAAAAAATAGATAGCTAGTGGCTAGGGTCTAGTCGCTAGGTCGTTTTGTGTGATTGGTTGTTGTCAATTTGCAGTCCCCCCGTAGGGACACGGGTAACCATGTCCCTACGGGGGGTAAAACCTGTGTTTTTAATTATCTAAAGGAATGGAGAAAGAGAACGTTGTTCCCGGTTGATCCCCGTTGTCGGTGAACCAAATTTCGCCACCGTGCGCCTCAATTATCGCCTTTGTGAGAAAAAGGCCAAGTCCTGTCCCTTCTGTCTTGCGACTGAGCGCATTATCGAGCCGTGCGAACTGCTGAAAAATGCGCTGCCGTTGGTGCTTGGGTATGCCGATACCGCTATCGCGCACGTTGACGACTGCCCGGCCGGAATCCACATCGCCACTGATCACGATGTCGCCCCCTTTTGGCGTGTATTTGATCGCATTGCTGATCAAATTATTGAACACTTGGGTCAGGCGGCGTTCATCGGCCGTCACTTCAGGGAATCGCTCAGGAAAAGCCAATTGCAAATCATGCTTTTCTGTCTGGGGCTGAAACCGCTTGACCACATTGCGAGCGGTGTGCATCAGACAAACATCTTCATGCAGGTCTAGGCTAAATGTGCCAGATTGCAACCGGGAGGCCTCCAACAAATTATCGATCAAGTCGGTGAGACTGTCTGCTTCTTCGGTGATCGTTTCGAGGTACTCTTGCTGGATTTCACGCGACCAATTGGCATCTTCGCGCATCAATGTGCCAGCGTACCCTTTGATGATAGAGACGGGCGTTTTTAGCTCGTGGCTGACGACAGAGATAAATGTTTTGTGCAGGTGTTCTTCTTCGCGGTAGCGGGTTAGATCGCGCACATTGGCGATGATGCTGGTCATTTGGTTGCGTTCGTTGATCAATGGGGAGTAGGTGATGCCGAGCGAAACAGAGCCGCCATCAATGCGCTGAAAGTCCCCTTCGACGTAAAGGCGCGAACTGCCTTTGAGCGGCCAGCCGTTGGCAATGGCACCACTCAGATCGGTGTCAGTTCGTAGGGTGTCCCATTCGATGATGGCGTTGTGCGGCCGTCCAATGGCATCGGCCGAGCCGATCCCGGTCATGTGGGTCAATGACGCATTAAATTCGGTGATGTTGAGCGCACGATCTATCAGCATCACACCGTCTGCACTTTGTTGGATGATCGCATCTAGGCGTTGCTTTTCGGCCGTCACATCTTCGTATAGCCGTGCGTTTTTGACGGCCATTGCCGCCCATGCCGCAAAGCTCTGCAAAAATCGCGCCTGTGACCCCGACATCTGGTATTCATGTTCATGGAACAGAAAGATCACGCCGATAATGTTGTCGCCATTAAACATCGGCAGCCCCACCGAGCGCGTCAGGGTCGGGTTGGTCGCCTCTGCCAAGCTGCGGACGCGCTGTTTTACGTCGTCCATCGTTTTGTACTGGTCTTCTTGGTACGACATGCCCTGCACGAGCGACCGATACTCTTCGATCACGTTAGCTGGAATGCCAATTGTGGCGACAACACGAAATGTTTGTTCGCCCGGTTCGGCAAGGAGTACCATGCCCACTTTGGCTGCTACTAATTCTGTGGTTGCTTGCAAAATCACACGCAACACTTCGTTGAGTTCTAGCTCGGCCATCAGGGCGCGGCCGATAGCAAAAATATATTCTCGTTCGCGCAAACGCGGATTCATCACCGTACTCATGCTGCGACTATACGCCCCCTGCCTAAATATCGCATTGGTATCTCTATGGCTGCTGCATAATCGGTAGATAGATCGTCTGGTGGGGGAGGCGCGGCCGTTGTCGATACTACTGGCGACCACTAGGGAAATTCGCATAGATACTAACCATTCCAGTTCTTTATCCATGCTATACTTTC
>CALECP010000414.1 GCA_937949915.1 uncultured Anaerolineae bacterium | reverse complement strand
GAACACTTTGTTTTGGCAACAACTGAATGGAAAAAAATTTTTGGGACAAGGTTTGAATTATTATTATGAATGAAGACAAGGAAAGACTACTTGCCGTTGTACGAGAGTATTATGGGCGTGTGACTTGGACACACAAAACACATGAAAAAGATAGAGAGTTAAATAGCAAGCGAACAAAACGTGATAAGTGGATCAACGTAGGATTGATGGCATTAACAACTACAGGTGTTCTGGCGAGCATTCCTTTAGGTTCAGTTTGGGTAACAGTGACTGCGGTTTTATTGGCCTTTATCTCTACTGGATTTGCGATTTATCAAGTCTCTTTTTCTCCTGAAACAAATACTTATGAACATCGTCATGCGGCAAAATCTCTTTTGATTGAGCGAGACAATTTAGTTTTGCTGATAGAGAAGTTGATGTCATCAGATGCAAACATTCCAGAAATGCGCCGACAAGTAGAAATCGTTGTTGATAGAGTTGGGCAAATATACTCTGCCGCACCTGACACATCATCCAAAGCCTATCAACTTGCAGGAAATGCCCTTAAATTGAATGATGAGTTTACTTTCTCCCCCACAGAAATAGATTGCTTGCTTCCGTCTCGATTACGTTTGGAGGAGACTAAAGAGTAACATCATTGACTAATGTGTCGGGAGCTTCCCGTTGGCCTGTAGCGACCCAGTGGGTGAGGATAACGATGCTTATTGAAGAACATCGTTCATAGCGCAGTTACAAATTAACGCATAGTCCGGCCGACCACAATAACCGACCCAACCATCAACACCCCCACAACCAGCAGGAATACCGGCCGTGTTTGGGTGATTCCGGCCGCTTGTTTAGACACGGCCGACACATCATCATTTTGTGCCATGCACCCGCACATACTCCTCCACCGCCTCCCGTGTCGTCACCCAATTCCTATTCAATTTAACGGCCGACAGCTTTCCTTTCCGTGCCAATAACGAGAGATATTCGGCCGAATAGTCACAATACTGCGCCGCATCTTTTAATGGAATCAACCCCTGCTTTTCAGATGTGTTTGGCTTAACCGCATTGAGATAAATGATCAGGGATCGCTCAATTGCCCGGCCGACAAACGCCTCAAACCCCGCCATCTTCCCCTGATTCGCTTCATTCAACACGCGATAATACTTGTTGCGATCCACTTTCAAAATCACGGCCGGAGGATACCCATTCTGCATCAACACCACATTCATCAACAGACGGCCGACGCGCCCATTGCCGTCAATAAACGGATGAATACACACAAACCGATAATGCAGTTCGGCCGCTAACTGTGGCACAGGCAACGTCTGCCCCGCCCCATGAAACCACACCATCAGTTCATCCATGAGACGGCCGATTTTGACCGCTTGCGGGGGAATCAACAACGCGCCCACAATCCGTACATTGTGCCGCCGATACACACCCGCTTCCTCATCATCAATGTTCTTGAGAATCAACTGGTGTAACGCTTTGATCATCTCCTGCGTCAATGGTTGCTGACGGGTGAGCGTTTGGCGTACATACGCGATTCCGTCCTCATGGTTCAGCACCTCAAAATGCTCTTTGACCGACTTCCCCCCAATCGTCAACCCTTGTTTCAGCACCACTTCTGTCTCGCGTAACGTGAGCGTATTCCCCTCA
The DNA here is from genome assembly GCA_937949915.1 of uncultured Anaerolineae bacterium. Classification (GTDB taxonomy): domain Bacteria; phylum Chloroflexota; class Anaerolineae; order Promineifilales; family Promineifilaceae; genus CALECP01. The sequence goes on along the minus strand of CALECP010000414.1, from coordinate 6,662 downwards.
ATTCCATTTGAGTTGTATGTCCATTCGAGTGCGAGTTGCTCCTCTAGCTTCCGCACCACGGCCGCATTAAACGGCCGTAACCGATCCAGTTCCCGCTTCTTCCCTTCAATACTTCGTAACAACGTCTCATTCATATCGGATACCTCGAAAACAGCTTTGTCCGATACTATACCACACCTCTGCCCAACCCGGTGCGCGGAGCAATGTGGCGGCGTGTGCGGCCGACCAACTATCAACCACAATGGATAATGTAAACGAGACGCTCGCGCAGGGTATCCGGGACGGCCGGACTAATACAACATGGGCTGATGCGTACTATTTCACCGTGATCACCCTGACCACCATCGACTACGGCGACATGGGGCCAACCCTTCCATTGACCCGCATCTTCACCACCTTTTACGTCTTTGCTGGGCTGGGCATCATTGCCGATCTCATCAGCGAAACCGTTGTTGAGGATGCGACACAGCGATAGGCTTACTTTCTCTGCGTCTCAGCAATTTGCCCTGCCCAAACCCCAAGCTGGTACTCAAACAATGCGCTTGAGGGCGATGATTTGATCCCCTTCTTTCACCATATCTTCTGACGGGAACGAAATTAAGCGTCCATCTCGCTTCGCTACAAGCGCCAACATATCAGAGCCACCATGCAATTCATCAAATAGACTGCTCATATCTTTCTGTTTCCCAACCGTCACATCGACGCTCTCAACTGTGCCATGTTCTATCGACACATCCCACTCAGTAATGTCCTCCCAAACAGCGTTGATCGGCGTGAAGCCCTGGCGTTCGGCGGAGCGGCGAAGCAGTTGATTCGCATGTGTTAAAAGCACTTTTATATCAGGGATGGCAAAAACTTCACGGGCAAGGTTGGCCGCCAACACATTGACTTCTGAGTTTGGCGTAAGTGTCAAAAACGTCTGCATCGTTTCAGCATCAGCATCTTGGAGAATGTCCTCATCTAAGCCATCACCTTGAATCGCATTCAACCCCTCTTCTCTTGCCGTTTCGCAATTGTGCTGATTGGAGTCAATCAACCAAACGGGCCCGTCTTTGGAGAGATGGCGAGCCAACAGACGTGCTGTGGGGGAAGCACCCAGGAGCAAGACACCTCGTCGCTCTTCGGATGACCGCACCAATTCACCGCGTCGGTCTAACCATTCAGTTGTCCATTTCAAAAAGATCGGCACAGTCGCGGTCGTGAAGATGGCCATGAAGACAAGGACGGAGAAAATTTCGGATGTAATAATGCCAAGCTCTAGCCCGATCTGCGCGATGATGATCTCGACAGCACCGCGGCCGTTCATACCCGCACCGACCGTGATTCCTTCGCGCCACCCATATCCACTCGGAAGATAGAAAAGAGCCGTTCCAACAATTTTACCAAGCGTGGCGACGATGGTAACGGCCGCTAATAATCCTAAACTATTTTGGAAAACATCGAGTGACACTTGGAAACCGGCCGTTACAAAGAAGATCGGTGCTAAGAAGCCAATGGACACATCGTGAACGAGATTGTTGAGTTGATGTGACAGCTTTGGCTCTAAAACCGTCCCTTCACGCAAGAACAGACCCGCTAAGAAAGCACCAAGAATTGCGTGTAATCCGGCTAAATGGGCGAACTCAGCAAACAGCAACGCGATCAGCAGAACCACCGTTGCATTGAACGTGCGTCCCGTTAGACCCGCTTTTGCAAGCCGCCGCCATAAAGGAGGAAAGGCATATAAGCCCAGTGCTGACACAACGATAAAAAACAGGATTGCTTTTCCTGTAACGAGACCGAGCTGCTGAACAGAGAGTCCTCCACCATCGAAAATGCCAATGATAGCGGCGAAAACGATAAGAGCCAGCGTATCTGAAATCAGCGCACCCGCCATCAAGACATGGGCGATGCGCGTATTTAGCAGGTTTAGATCGACCAAAATACGGGATTTGGTTGCCAACGATGTGACACCGGCCGCAATACCGACAAATAGACCGGCCGCAGATGTACCGCCAAAACCGGTGACGACTAAATAGGCGAGTGCGAACGGTGTAATGAAGCCGCCTATCGCAGCGAGCATCCCAGCCCAAGATGCTTTGAACAGTTCCTTCGGATCGATCTCCATACCGATGTACAGCATCATCAACAAGACACCGACTTCGGCGAGAACGGCTAAAGGCTCGCTTGACTGTAGCAACCCCAGCATCGGTGGGCCTAAAACGATACCGGCCGCTAATTCACCAAAAATAGAGGGGTAGCCAAGTCGTGTACTAATGTTGCCTGCAATCAATGCAGCTAACAATACAAGGAGAAGGTTCAATATGCTCAGTTCCATTTAGATATCCTTTAGTTCGTTGTCTTCACCCTTTTTGAGTTGGGTCAAATTTTATGCAACAATGACTAACCGCGATGAAGCGCACTTGCGAAATCTGCGGTTGGTTTTGTTTCCAGATTCTCTTGATACTCGCCGTATAGTCCGGCGGTAGGTATAAGTTGTAACAACATCATAACCAATCCTACCCAACAAGCAAAAGCCATCTATCCAATTGCCTCCATAATCACACTCGATATAACGAAGTTCATAACCAAGCCCACTCAAGATGAATGGACTTGAGTTCTATAGACACACCGATCAATAGGCACGGCCGAACAATGCCACTCGCGTCGCCGGTTTGCCCGTGTAGAAGCACACGCCTTCCCCTTCGGGTTGGTCGATGGGGTAGCAGCGCAGGGTTGCTTTTGTTTCTTGTTTAACGATGTTTTCATCTTCGTCGCTGCCAGCCCACCAGCCACGCGCCCACCCGGTCTGCACGGCCGTCTTTAGACCCGCATAATCGGTCACATCATGGGTGTTGTCTTCGCGGAAATCGGTAGCGCGTTTGAGCAATGCCGCCTGTACTGTGTCGAGCAAATTTTGCACTTGGGCGACGATATTTTCTTGTGGCACAAACGATTTGCCATCCCGCCCCGGTATGTCGCGTCGCGCCAGTGCGGCCGACTCTTTTTGCACGTCTCGCGGCCCAATTTCGACGCGCACAGGTACACCGCGCATTTCCCATTCGTAATACTTGGCACCGGGCGACATATTTTCGCGGTCGTCCAATTTGACCCGGATTCCGGCCGCCTTTAGCTCATCAAAAATGCGCTGTGCGACAGGCAAGACCGCCTCTTTCTCTTTCGCTTTCTTGAAAATAGAGACAACCACCACCTGGATCGGCGCAAGGCGGGGGGGCATGATCAAGCCATTGTCGTCGCCGTGCGTCATAATGATCGCGCCGATGAAGCGGGTACTGACTCCCCACGATGTCGTCCAGCAAAATTCACGCTCGTTTTCTTCGCTCAGGTATTTGATGTCGAACGCTTTGGCAAAATTTTGCCCCAAATTATGCGATGTACCCGATTGCAGTGCTTTGCCGTCGCCCATCATCGCTTCGATGGTGTAGGTGCTATCTGCGCCGGGGAATGTTTCGTTGTTCGATTTGAGACCGGGGACAACAGGCACGGCCGCTTCATTAACAGAAAAGTCTGTGTACGCATCGAGCATCATCAGGGTGCGTTCTTCTGCCTCGGCGGCCGTGGCGTGGGCGGTATGTCCTTCTTGCCAATAAAACTCCATCGTCCGCAAGAAAATGCGCGTTCGCATCTCCCAGCGCACCACGTTGTTCCAACAATTGATCAGCACGGGTAAATCACGAAAGCTCTGAATCCAGCGTGAGTACGCATCCCCGATCACTGTTTCGGAGGTCGGCCGGACAACAATTGGCTCGGCCAACTCTTTGCCGCCACCATGCGTCACAATCGCCAGTTCGGGCGCAAATCCTTCTACATGCTGCGCCTCTTTGGTGAGAAAACTTTGCGGAATGAAAATCGGGAAAGCGGCATTCTCTACACCCGTTGCCTGAAAACGGCTGTTGAGCGCACCCTGAATGTTTTCCCACAGCTTCCAGCCATACGGCTTGACGATCATCGTGCCGCGCACCGGCCCGTAGTCAGCCATGTCTGCTTTGAGGACGATTTGGTTATACCATTCGCTAAAATCTTCGCTACGTGAGGTCAATTTGTCGGCCGCCATCTATATCTCCATGATCAATTTTATTTTGCTGCCAGATTGTAACATATCTGAAGCTATTCCATTGAGAGATTATTTTATTGAGATACAGAGCGAGGTGATTGTTCAACTAAATTTCCAACTCTTGCGTAAGCCTGTTTGAACATACAGGGAGATTGGCGCCCCGTTCGTACACGTCGGGGGCGGTGATGGACTACATTCTGGTGCCATTGGGCCTGGTCATGCTGCTCCTGTCGCTTCGGAACTATACACAAAACTATGAGACCTCATTTCCGGCCGAACGTCTAACCGGCCGCAACTGCGACCCGGGTCTTGTGGCGGGCGATTACCCATTCAGCAACGAGCATGTTGATCAACCATCCCGCGCCCATCGCTATTGCTCGCGTCGTCTCGTTTAATGCGTCAGGGAAAATCATCAGTGGCAGATGTGTAAACACCTGTGATCCTGCCCCCATCGCCAACGCATACGCACGAATCATCCATGCGCCATGCACACGAAACCTGCGCTGGCGAATCGCCCGTATTGCCAACCCCAACGACAGCACCATACCTGCACCCACCACCAACCGCATCACGTACAATGCTGTACCGTCCAGTGGCGGCCATGGATAAAAATGCGCCATCCACAAGCCGGTAAGCGCAACAACAAACCCGCTTGGGATCAAGATTCGGCCGAACCAAACATGTAGCCGAAACCATCTGCGGCGAAAGCGGGGCGTAAACTGCAATATACCGAGCAACGAGTACAAAACTGCGCCGACAATGTGCAAACTAACAGGAAGGGGCATGGTATAAAAACGTGCGTTTTCGGCCGTCATGCCCACATCGGCCGCCAGCCCAACAAGGCGAACCGTGCCGCCAATTGCAGGGACGATACTGAGTAATATGAGACCGAGCGGAACCAGTATGTCGGCCGCCGTCACACCGCTTCGCTTTTGTTTTTCTCTACTTTTTTTACGTTTTGTTTCTAACATCATGCTGTTTTATCTCCATATATAGGCACGTAGGCGCGTTGAACAAAGCGGCTGTAGAACGTGCCGATGCTGTATCTATTTTGTTCGTTGTGTTTGTTCGTAGAAGGGTCTGGGGGTGTTTTCGGCCGATTAACTGCCTGTTTCTTTTAAGTCAAACGAAAACACTTTGCCAATGGGCATATCAAAAACGAGCGCGATCTTAAAGGCCAGTTCTAGCGATGGCGAATACTTGCCCTTTTCCAACGAGATAATTGTTTGTCGCGTGACACCGACCCGTTGGGCAAGCTCTTTCTGTGTCATCTCCTCATGGAAAAAACGGAGCTTGCGGATATTGTTGATGATTTGATAATCGTCCATGCTTTTTTTCATGCGCTTACACCTCTCTATAAGACCACAAGCGTTTCAAGTCGCCTGCAATTTGTGCCATCATGCCAAAGAAAATCAGCAGGGTAAACATCACAAGAGGGGAGTTTCCAAGCGCATACGTGACCATTGCCACAAACGCGCCCAGCGACGAAACTGTATAGGTCACGCTCGTCCCCTCAAGGTCGATGCGCCTGTCACGCTCATCAACCGTCTTGTCAATCTCAAAATCAGGATCGCCACTCTGTACAGATTCAATCGCAGTCGCCACGCTATGCGTGAAGATCATCGCCACAATCGTCGCTATCACGGCCAGCAACGCCACTACAATCCACAGTCGTACCACAGATTGATGGCTAAAATTATCATCCGCAATAAGCTGACCCACGCGCACCAAGAAAAATGCTGTGATCGCCACAAAGCTCACCAATGAAACTGTATTGTTCTTTTGTTGAAACGTCATATTTTTACTCACTCGGCAAACACAACGGATGTAAGCCATACATGACACAAGGTACAGTATATATTACATTATGTCAACTATTTATTACATTAGGCTCGTTTGGATGATTATTCTTATGACAGATCACACTATCGTCGCTATTGGCAGCCCGTCACGCATAGGCACAATCAATGTGTGTAACAGATTCGCGTAAAGACGGCCGTGTTGCCAACTTTACCTTGAAGAGACGCAAGATTTTGCGTCTCTACTGTGACGCGAACGGCATCCTATTTGCGATTGCTTGAATGCGGAATATGCGGTTTTTGCTGTGGTTCGTTGGGACAGTTGCCAGCTCGAAACCAGAGTTGGCAACAGATGCGCCACCCCAAAGGCACGGCCGAATGCAAAAACGGCCGCGCTCCGATACACTCACCATCCACATATACAGAAAAAGCCCCGAACGTGGCTTCGAGACTTAAATGATGCGTTGTGTTTGGACACGGCCGATCACAACAAAACATCCTATGCTACAATGTCAATATGAACAGACAATCTCCTTTTATCGGTATGGATCCGTTTATGGAACGGCCGTCACTATGGCGCGGCATTCACAACGAGCTAACCGTCCGTTTTCGTGACCAAATCAACGAAACATTGCCGGACAACTTTGATGTCAACATCGAAGGGGATGTGCAACTGATCCAGCATGAGGGGGGACTCGGTTATGAGCATTTTCGGCCGGATGTCTACATTTTGAAGCGAAGTCCGGTTCGTGAGCCGCAAGCAGAACGTGTAGCGATTGCCGAATCGCTTGCGATTATGCCGGTTGAGG
>CALECP010000413.1 GCA_937949915.1 uncultured Anaerolineae bacterium | reverse complement strand
AAATATCATTCAGTCTTATTCGCCCGTTTTGCGTTCACGCAAGGCGACCATCGCGGCCGTAGCCGCCACGCCCGCCCCCGCAATCAACCCACTTTTCGTCATCTCAAACTGGCTATCTTGGGCAATCGCTTCCGCGTCCTTCATCGAAACGGCCAAAGGCGTTGTCGTGCCAGCGAAGGCCGTAACCGGCATCATTTCTGGCTTGATATAACCGATGGGGAGTGATCGGTTGCCAGGCGTGTAGAAGTTTTGGATATTGGGCAATACCGCTTCCAAATTGCCATAATCAACACCCAACCACAGAGCCATTTCTGCTACATACTCATCGACAGAGGTGGTGGGCAACATTCGGCCGTTATTTCCCACATCCAGCCCTGATTGCAACGCCATCTCACCCGCTGTCGGATACGAGCCGTGAATTTCCTGTCCACACAGCGCAGAGCCGCCCATGATCATCTGGTGGCCGCCCCATGCATGGTCTGTACCACGGCCGTTTGTACGGAGTGTGCGGCCGAAATCACTGCATGTGAACGTCATCACATTGTCCTGCAATCCCATGTTGCCGAGCGTATCCCAAAACGCCTTCAATCCCATACTCAAATTGCCGAGCATCACGTGTTGCGTATCGACCAACTCATCGTGATGATCCCAGCCACCAGCGACGACGAGGAACACTTGTCGCTTCATGCCGAGCATATTCCGCGCCGCAATCGTTTGAGCAATCGCTTTCAGTTCCTCAATGAAACCAACATCCCCTTCTTCCGCATTGATCACATTGAGATCAAACGGGCTGAGGTCTACTAAATCTGCGGCCGAGGCAAACGTCTCCGAGAAAAAGCGATCTTTCTCGACACTACTCTTGATCTGCTCCAAATACGTCTTTTCAAACAGATTTTGGTACGACTGCCCGATCAAGCTAGTCACATCCTCATCGTCCGCCCCTGCGACCAGACTGTAGCGGAAAAATTTGTCGTTATTGACACCGTTTGTCTTACCGTCCAATGCGACTGTTCCCTTTGGCGAAATGGTGTAATGGCTTGTCAAGCCGCCCGTTTGCATGATGTTGTTGCCCGCCAGCGAAATGTTCATCGAAATGTTGCTGGGCGCAGAAGGGTCGGTCAAAATATCGGCGATGCGCCCCGTCCAACCGGTCGGCGAATCAGATTGCGGATACATCGTCTGCCATTGACGCACCTGATCGTTGTGCGAAAAGAGCGAACGGGGCAGAGTCGCCGTCTTGTTTTTGTACGTTTCAACGGTTGTCGGCTCAACGAGCGTTCCCACATTCGATACAAACGCTACGTTGCCTGAGTCAAACAACGATTGGATGCCACTCATGGCCGGATGGAGTCCGAAAGATCGGCCGCCTGTATTCATTGCGTTCAATGGCAACAGCGCATCCGTTCCGCTCATCGGCAATGCAACACTCCCACGCACCGCCTGATAGTTCGCGTACTCACTCGCCTCTGTCGGCACGAGCATGTTGTACGAGTCGTTCCCACCGGACAGGAAAACGCAAACAAGTGCTTTATAATCATCTTCACTATCACCGATGTTGCTCTGCGCGGCCGCAATGTTCGCCATCTGCAAATTAAACATCGTAGACAGCACACCGGTAGACCCCAACGCGGCACATCCCGCTTGCTTCAAAAACCGACGACGACTGATTTCATTTTTCAAAATATCGTTCATGTTGTTTCTCCGTAGGGACACGGTTAACCGTGTCCCTACTGCAAAATTGCTCCGTCTGGTGACATAGCGATGATATAAATAGCTGTTTTAATGCGAAGATCGATGTTTTCTGGTGTATCGGCCGGATACCGATCAAACACACGGCGCACCAACCCTTCTGTCTGTGGCTGCATCTCACCGTAGCACAGCAACAGATTGAGATGAGCGATCAGCGCGTCATCATCGGCCGCAATCGCCGCTTCATCTGTTAAATCCATCACGAAATCGGGCGCGGGGGCGCGGACAGTCGTATGGAATTTGCCGAAAATGCAGTCGCTCAAATAGTTGGCGAACTCAGGGACAGTCACCGGAGTCACGATCATAAATTCGGGCGCATTGACATCTTGATCCCCCAATGGCGTTTGTGGCGGGGAGTACGCTGGCTCGAAAAAGTTGAATACAGTCGGGCTTGCCATTGGCCACTGCCCAAATTTGGCGATTGAACTGGCTGTCTGCCAATACTGAAATTCAGTCGAATTTTGCCCCGCCTTAAACGCCTTCACCAACCGCGTAATCCGCACCATCGGCTCAATCAATTTGCCATGCTTGTTCACGGTGGGATCATAAACGCGAGCATCATCATCGAGCAAAATCGCCTTGACCACCGCAAATAGATCACCGCGCACACCGTTTCCGTTATCCCTAAACACATCAACAATCCGCCTGACGTAACCATTACTCGGTTGCGATTTGACGAGGAATTGGATCAACTGTTTGCAGATAAACGGGGGCGTATTCGGATGGTTGAACAACATGTCAACCGCTTGTTCGATGTCCTGCAATCCAGTTTGCCCGGCCGGGAGCGTCTCCTCCCAATTTTTGCCGACAAACATCACCTTCTCATCCACGTCATGCCGATCTTCAAACATCGCCAAATTTTGGGTGCGCCGATTCTCCGCAACGGGGAAATCATCATTCTTCCCGAAACGGCGATCTTCATACCACAGCCCCGTAAACACCCGTGCCAATTCGGTAATGTCGTCGTTGGTGTACGATGGGATGTCGTTCCCGTCCGCATCTGTTTTGCGCGTCCCGTTATGGTTCAAATCCCACAGCCCAATCGAAAACAGTTGCATGATTTCACGCGCATAATTTTCGTCAGGATAACGGTTGATGCTAGGATCAGCTTTCTCATTACCCAGCGAACTGAGATAGTACGCCATCGCCGTATTGGTCGAAATCCCCAGCAATAAATCACGATAATTGCCCAACGCATGGGTCGCCAATAAATCATAATACTTGGAAATCGTTTCGCCGCTTCCCCGCATGATTGCGGAGTAAGAGACAACGCAAATCTGGCTCAAGCACCACGTTATACGCTGGCGCAATTGGTCTTCGCCATGCACGATGTTTCGCATCCACGGGGTCGGAAAGTTGAACGAGTACGGCCGTCCCACCCGCTTATAGTAAAATGGAAACGCATCCCCATTTGGGTCAGCGTGTGCCAACTGCTCCTGATAAATATCGGCCATGTACGGATGCGTCAGGCTGATCGGCTTCGTTTTCTGGTCATCGATCCACGCGCCGTAATCCTGTCCGGCCAGCGCGTTGATCGTCTCCATGTCCGCGCCAAACGTTGCTTGTGCCAAAAATCGGGCGGCATCGGCCGCTGGGGACAGCACCACAGGGTCTTTTATTCTATTTTGTGTCATCAAATTCCTCTCATTCAAAGGATAAAGGTTGAGGGATGAAGCTGCATACGCTTGTGTTGGTGAACACACATACTCATATTACAGAACATTTCATCCCTCAGCCCCTGTCCTTTCTTAAAATAAATTGTTCGGCAATTGTGGTGGTTGCAACACCGTTTTCTCATCGGCCGCAAAACAGTACGGCCGTTCTCTCTCCGGCCGCACGTTGATTGTCCCACTTGCATCCACATCCCCATCTGCAAGTACAATCACCAATTCGCCCTCTATTTTGCCATAAACGGCCGTTTTTCGCTTTGCAGGCAAATGTTTCACACGGTCAACGGTTATTGTCGATGGTACGGCCGAGTCGATGATCCAATCTTCCGGCCGTCATTCACCCTGCTAACAAATGATCGGAGATGAATACTTTATTTAGTTTTGGGCAGACCCCAAACTATATTTTGTGAATCATCGAAGTCATCGTTGTCGGCTCGATTTCGGCCGAAAAACCGCCGCGCACCCCTTTCACAATCACAGAGACTGCATCGTGGCTGTGCAATGATTCCTGATGGCTGGCCACCACCCGAAAATCACCAATGCGCGTATCCTCATTCAGTCGCTCATATAGCAACCGCACGGCATCCTCCACAAATTTAAGGTAAGCTGCATTCATCTCTGCAAACGCCTGCTCATCCTCTCGCTTCACCATCACCTGTGTCTCTGTCTGCAACGCCTCTAGGCACATATCACGCACTTCTTCGATCCAGATAAATTTGGTCGTCTCAATGCTGATCCGCGCCACCGACCGTTGGCTGTGTGGCACGGCCGCCACGCCCCGTTCCTCAATCGCGTGCATCGACAATTCATAACTGCACGGACATGCCGATGAATAGACAAAATCGAAATGGATAAATTTGCGAAAGCGGCCGTCTCGATCCATGCGTCCCTCAAAAGCGGCATCATAATACTGATACCCTGCCAGCCCCGACCGCAGCGATTGGTTGAGAATCGGATAGCGAAAACGCATAATGATCCGTGCCTCAATACTTTCCAACTTGTCCCGATAATCTTGTAGCACCCGGTCTAAATAATCGAGAAAGAAAATCTCATCTTTATGCTCATAAAAAGTGCGAATAATGCGGGACATATTGATCCCTTTCTTGAACGCTTCTAGCGACACCGTACCGGTCACCGACGTTTCTAGGTCTACTGTGCCACCATCACGCACCCGGTAGGTGAGCGGCAGTCGAAAATTATGAATCCCTACTTGCTGGATCGCCACTGCTTTCCCCTGGATGAGCGCGGCCGAGCCATTTTGTAGATCGGGTAATGTTGCCTTGTACGCTGGCGAGACAACAAACGTTGGATCGTAATATCGACTTGGGCCACGTTCCGTTAGCGTAATCGGCCCCTCCGAATGATCAAATACGGCCGTGTCTGTTCCGTTGTGATGTCCGTCGCTCATTATTTGCTCCTAACAAAAATTTCTGAAAATGCTGCGATTATAAAAAAGCGCAAACGATAGAACAGCAGAATATCAGCTTATCCTCCAAAATGACAGGGGGATAAGCACGGTATTCCCGTTGTTTTACACGCAAATGACACATTCGTTGATCAATAATCGCCAAATTGGACGCTCTCTTGTGAATTCGTCTTGACAACGCTATGCACGATGAGTATGATCCTCTGGCACATTGATGGGCCTGTAGCTCAGTTGGGAGAGCGCTACACTTGCACTGTAGAGGTCAAGGGTTCGAGCCCCTTCAGGTCCACACAATTTACCAATCCAAACAGCGAAGACCGGAAGTAGTAAGTCTAAAAACCACAGAGAGTTGTGCAGTGGCTGTAAGCACAACAACGACAGACTGAACTCGTCCGCGAGCTTTGACGGCGAACACAACTGATTTTGTTATTAGCTGGCAACGGGTAGCGCACGTTAAGCGTATTGAGTGAGCTAATCACGCGGGCCTGTAGCTCAGTTGGGAGAGCGCTACAATGGCATTGTAGAGGTCAAGGGTTCGAGCCCCTTCAGGTCCATTAGCTAATCAGAGTGGTACCGCGGATCCCCTTTCGTCTCTGGAACGAAATGGGGATTTTTTGATCTAAGGGCAAATGCCCGTCGTAGGTACACGGCTTGCTGTGTACCTGCTGGATGAAATGCGATGAAGGCGAAAGATTTCACGATTTTACTGGTACTGGTTGCGCTGTTGTTGGCGCTGCAATTGGGCATGGGTGTCATCGACGGCTTGCGCTGGGATATTCCTAGCTTGAGCGCGAACGATTACACCATCGACAACCGTTGCTATGCTGAAATCATATTCGAGACGGTGGAAGGGGATGAATGGTTGCGTGTTTCCCATGAGCTAGAGCGCAAACTTGATCCGGCCGCTGATTTTCAGATCAGACGAGACGATGGCGAACGGATGGTAGTGCAGATCGACGATGTAATGTTGCGCGGCCGGACAGTAGGCATCAAATTAGACCAGTACGAACCGCCTGTTCAGATAACGACTTGTGCGGATCGCGGATAAAATGATTTATTTCACAGTTGTTCTCCTCCTTATTTAGCCCTGTTACGGCCGTGCGGCCGGTAGCAGGGCGCAAGCATGTCCATTGACCCAAAAACGCAAACAAACAAATTGAACTAAGACATACGATGCAGCATATCGCGTGTCTGGCGAGAGTAAAAATGTCTGACTATTCACATAATACAATTGAACAAAAATGGCAAGCACAATGGGCGGAGAGCGGCCTGTATCGATCTGTCGTGAAAGAGGGTGCGCCAAAACATTACGCGCTGACGATGTTGCCGTATCCCAGTGGCGACTTGCATATCGGCCACTGGTACGCGATGACACCCAGCGATGCACGGGCGCGATTTAAGCGAATGCAGGGGTATAACGTGTTGTTCCCGATGGGGTTCGATGCGTTTGGGCTGCCTGCGGAAAATGCGGCGATCAAACATGGGTTGCATCCGGCCGATTGGACATGGAAAAACATCGAGCGGATGCGCGGTCAACTGAAAAGCATGGGCGCGATGTTCGACTGGGAGCGCGAAGCGGTTAGCTGCGACCCTAGTTACTACAAATGGACGCAATGGTTCTTCTTGAAAATGGTCGAGATGGGGCTGGCTTATCGCAAGTATAGCGCGGTTGATTTCTGCCCATCGTGCAATACGACGCTGGCGCGGGAGCAAGTGTGGGGTGAGGATCGCCATTGTGAACGATGCGAGACACCCGTAGTCAAGAAGAAGCTGGAGCAGTGGTATTTCAAAATTACTGATTACGCTGACGAGTTGCTGGATTTTAGTCAGATCGAATGGCCAGAGCGCGTGGTGACGATGCAGAAAAATTGGATCGGCCGTTCCGAAGGGGCGCAGGTGGTGTTCAAGACGGAGCAGGGGGACGATATGCCTGTGTTCACAACCCGGCCGGACACGCTGTGGGGGGCGACCTTTATGGTGATGGCCCCAGAGCATCCATTGGTGGCGACGGTGACGACGGCCGACCAGAAAGCGGCTGTGGCTGAGTACCAAGCAAGTGTGGCGCGGTTGACCAACATCGAACGGGAATCGGCCGAGCGCGAAAAGACGGGCGTGTTTACAGGTGGCTACGCCATTAACCCGGTCAACAATGAGCGCATCCCGATTTGGGTGGCGGACTATGTGTTGATGGAGTATGGCTTTGGCGCGATTATGGCGGTGCCAGCACACGACGGCCGCGACTTTGCGTTTGCACGAAAGTTTGGACTGAAAATCATCCCGGTCATTGCCCCAGACGGTGTGGACTTGGACGGCGACACGATGGAAGAGGCGTATATCGGGGCTGGCACAATTGTCAATAGTGGCCCGATCAATGGCACGGCCGTGACCGTGGCCAAAGGGCGCAAAAACCCCAGCATTGCGGCCGCGATTGACTGGATAGAGGCGGCCGAGACCGGCAAAGAATCGATCAACTACCGGATGCGCGACTGGCTGATCAGCCGTCAACGCTACTGGGGCTGCCCCATTCCGATTGTGTACTGCAACACGTGCGGCACGGTGCCTATCCCTCTGGAACAGTTGCCTGTCGAGTTGCCGAATGACATCGCGTTTGATGCGACCGGCCGCAGCCCATTGAAGACCACGCCCTCTTTTTATGAAACGACTTGCCCGGTGTGTGGCGAAGCGGCCGAGCGCGAGACAGACACGATGGACACCTTCATGTGTTCTAGTTGGTATCAGTACCGCTACTTGAGTCCAAATGATACAGACGCGCCATTTACGCCAGAAGAAGGGGCTTACTGGCTGCCAGTTGACCAATACACGGGCGGTGTCGAACACGCCACGATGCACTTGCTGTACACGCGCTTCTTTTCGATGATGATGCGCGATGCCGAGTTGGTTGATATGGGTGAGCCGATGACGCGGCTGAACAATCAGGGCATTATTTTGGCAGAGGATGGGTTTAGAATGTCAAAATCGCGAGGGAATGTGGTTGCACCAGATGATCTGGTCGGAATGTATGGCGCAGACACTGTCCGCACCTACTTGATGTTCTTTTCTCGCTGGGAACAGGGTGGGCCATGGAGCAGTAAGGGCATTAAAGGATCACGCCGTTTTATCGAGGATGTATGGAAGATCGGCACAGTTGATTATGTGTCAAAGGCTGAAACGGCCGATAAGATGTTGATTCGCACACAGCATCAGACGATTGAAAAAATGACACGCGAAATGGAAGCGTTCTCGTTCAATACGGCGGTTGCGGCGATGATGGCGTTCCGCAATGTGTTGCTGGCAACGCTGAGAAAACAGGATGTGAGCGCGGCCGTGTGGGATGATGCGGCCGTGACGCTGACGCAATTGCTGGCCCCGATTGCCCCGCACATCACCGAGGAGATTTGGGCGCAACGGGGTCATACCGGCAGCGTCCATGTGCAAGCGTGGCCGGTGTTTGATGCGGCGTTGGCAAAAGAGGACGAGATTGAGCTGGTGGTGCAGGTCAATGGCAAGGTGCGCGACAAAATGATGGTGGCGGCCGACATCACCGAAGAAGATGCAAAGGCGGCCGCGCTGGCATCGGAATCGGCACAGCGATTTATGGATGGCAAAGAGCCGCGTCGCGTGATTGTGATCAAAGGGCGGTTGGTGAACATCGTTGTTTGATCGCGCCTGCCAATAGGGGCGCACCCATGTGGCATTTGTGCCAACTAATAGACATTATCGGAAATAAGGAGCAATACCTCAATGGCTGTAAAATACAGCCTACCAAAAAACAAAAGAGGTATTGCCCATGTTATGTTACAACGAGCGGTGGGCGCACACCACGGATGAAAACATTTGCCCATCAACTTCTGTTTATCTTGTTCTATACCAAAACGTATCCGATTCAAGAAGTAATGGCTTTCTTATTCTCGCTTAGTCAGTCTCAGACAAACGAGTGGATACATC
>CALECP010000412.1 GCA_937949915.1 uncultured Anaerolineae bacterium | reverse complement strand
GGCCGAATTTTGGGATCAAATGCTGTATCAACTCGACAAGACAATGCGAATTGGCGACATGAAAGTTAACGATCATCCTGACTTGATCGGCCGTACTGTCAACGACATTCGCCAAAGCCATCATCAACTGGTGATCGCTATCCGCCGCGCCGGACAATTCATCCATGCGCCCGAACCGGCCGCGGCCGTCCAGAAAGACGATGCACTGATCGTGATGGGGCCGCACCTCGATTAACAGTTGCACCAACCCCGATTACTGACTACTCTTTGAGCTATGAATTTATTGCGTTGGGTTGTTATCTTGCTCATTCCGTTTCTGCTGGCGGCCGTTGTCACCACGCTTGTCATCCAGCCCTGGTATCCCAAATGGGAGTATGGCAAGGCGAATTTTCCGGCCGACGCATTTGGCTGGACACAGGCAGAACGGCTTGATTTGGCTTTGGTCTCCGTCGATTTTTTACGCAGTTGGGGCAGTGCCGACGACACGATTTACATGTTGGCCGAGCAAACGTTTCCCGATTCGGCCGACCTGCTTTTCACACCCAACGAAGTTGACCACATGCACGACGTAAAGGTACGCACCAACTTGATCCGTGTTGCAATCGGTGTGTTGGGCGTGATCGTCGTCGGGGGATTATGGATGATCGGCCGTGGGCAAGGGGGCGCGGCCGTGTGGCGCACTATCCAGCAAGGCGGGGTTGCTACCGGGGTTATTCTCGTCGTCTTTGGCGCGATGATCGGGCTGGCGTGGCAATGGTTTTTCACCACCTTTCACGAAGTGCTGTTTCCGGCCGGAAATTGGTCATTCCCCTACAGTTCTAGCCTCATTCGCCTCTTCCCCAACAAATTTTGGCTCGATGTCGGTATCGTCATCGTCGCATCCACGCTGCTTTTGGGTCTGTTGTTAGCAGTCATCGGCTGGCTGATGCGCCGCACATAAACAGGAATGGACACACCGATTTAATAGATAGAACAGATTAATACGAAAAGAAATCGGTGACTATCCGTGTTTTCCGTTAAATCCGTGCGCGTATGCTTTGCGTCTTAATCGCTACGGCGTGACCGTAATCTGTTGCAGTAAAACCATATCATCATCCCCAATCGGTAGCCGCACCCCATTCTGCCACGTATAAAACCCCATCATCAATTGATAGCTTCCCGGTGCTGTGTCGGCCGCGATCTGGAACGAATAACGGTCGCGCACAACATCGGCCGGATGCCACACACTGGTGGGGTAATAGCTGTTACATGGTTCGATGTCACGCTGACCGCGCAGGGGCGGTGCGCCATTGGCAAGCGCAACAGGATCAAGCAAATGCACGAACAGCGTGTACCGTTCGGCCGTGCGTTGCAGCGCGGACAAATAGAGCGTGAGGTCGATGGTGTCGCCCGGTGCATAGTTGGCGGCGGCCAAATCAAAGCCATGCAGGACAAATTGATCTGACCACACAGCCGTTCTTTCGTGCTGCGGCCGCCATGTTGCCGTTGCCCCTTGTGGAATGCGAAACGCATCGAAATAGTCGCCATATCCGTATCGGTTGGCGGGGGTGTCAATGGCACGGCCGTCCACATAGAGTGCGCTTAGAAGAGGCAGGCTGTTTGGCTCGCTCAAGACGTATGTGGTCGGCCGTTCAGTTGTTTCTGGAAAAATGAGGCAATGCCACCCATTGTACCCGCGCACCATTGTCGAAGAAGCTGATCTCAGGTTTGTATGGAGCAACATGTTGGGGTGCTGGGGATTATCGGCCGACAAATAAACCAATTCGTCATCTGGCAATGCGTCGATGTAATGTGCCATTTCGCTGATCTGCGGGGCGAATAGCCCCTGCACGGCCGGATCGCGGACATATGCCAAGTAATCACTCATATTTTGGTACGACGTGAACAAGAGGGCGATGCCAAACCCGATTGCCGCGACCCGCCCGATGGTGCGATGCCAACTGAATAGTGCAACCAGCCCAATTTCGCTCGTGATCGCTACGGCCGATACCATGCCAAGCGCTCGCTTGCTTATCGGTTCGCTGTCTGCCAAGACGGCCGGGAGTAGCATGATCAACAACCACGCCAGCAAAACAACGCTGCGTTTGCGTCGCCATTGCCACAGCAAAATCAGCAGACCGCTCGCAAACCCCACCTGGGCAATGCGGTCGATACCCCACTTGCCGACCATTGAAAATTTGGGACTGATCTCGCCATCGACAAAGAAGAAATCGCCTACATTTTTCATGCGTTCAATGATCGATCCGCTCTTTTCGTCATTTTTGTCATTATTGTACAGAGCAACATCTTGAATCCGCCGATTAAAAACGCCGGGATGATCGAGCGCGTACCAGCCCAATGGGAGAACGATCACAATGGCGGCCGCCAAGCTGATCAACAGGTGCGAATACGCATTTTTGCGCGGCCGAAACATGACGGCCGCGATGACCAGTACCAGCAGGGGCAGCAATTGCGCGATTTGATAGGTGTGAATACTCAGCCCGCCCAGTATCCCGGCCGTGATGATCAAGCGTCGGTTGTTGCGCCGCAATCCGCGCACCAAAAAGTAGACGACCAAGCAGATAAATGTCGGGGTCAGCACCGCCCGTACCCCAAACCGCGACCACACGATATGCCAATAACTGGTGGCGACAATAGCGGCCGCGATCAACCCGCCTGCATAGTGTGTCGGTTTACGGCCGCGTGTGGCTAATAGCTCGGCCGCGACCCGATATGTGGCTGCAATCGTCACAACACTGCACAATGCCGTTGTCAGATGCAACGCAAAATCGCTGCTGCCAATGGCGGCAAACATGCCAGCTACCAGATAACTGTATAGAACTTCTCGGCCGAAATTGGACGCAAAATAAACAGGTCTTTCACCTGCTAGAATCTGCAAAGCATCCACGCCATAAAACGCCGGGTCCCATCCTGCGCTAGAGGGTGCATCCGCCAATTGATAAATTCTTAGCCCTGTGCCTAAGAGCAAAACAGCGACCACCAACAGATACCGCATTGTTATCCGCCTCAAAACAAAACTCCTCCGCATTGTTTGTTTTCTCTACAACCATCTATGCCAACACAACCGTATAGCATAAATCAAATGTCACTATAGCAAAAAAATGTGGTGAAAATATGAAGGGCGGCCGTTGGCTACCGTGATTTTATGGGATGTTGATGTTTGTTAGGTGCGGGATTAATCCCGCACCCGAAGTTTTTATCGTGTCCATTCGATCACAGTCATCGAATGGGGCTGCAACGTCAAATCGTAATTGGGCCACAGCGTGAAGTTGCTTCGCTTGACTGTCACCTGTTGCGTCGTCTCATTGTTCGCGTTGATGTCTGCGCCTGTCATCGTAGACATGGTGGCCGCGGCCGTCTGGTTGCCCCACTCAGGAATCACATTGAGCCGCACCGCTTCTGCTTGATACAAGTTGAGATTGAACAGCACCATCTTGTATGAGTTGCCCTCTTTGAATGCGAATGTCTGAATGTAAGGCACTTCTGTTTGCTGATACACGCCATTCATCGGTTTTTGGATGTAGGCAGGATTGCGGCCGCTCTGCTGTGTGCGGATCGCGTCGCCCTGAATCGCCTTGTTCGCCAACTCCAAGCCCAGCCAACCCGGCCGTTTGATCCCGGTCGCCTCCACATCGCGCAGCAAGCCCCACAACTTCACAAACTGACCCTTATCATCCAGCTTGTGCGAAAACTGCAACGACGTAAACGCCGCCTGATCGATCACACCCAAATCGCGCTGCATCGTCAGCATGTGTAATGGCAGCGCCAACCCTGCCCCCAAACTGGAGACAAATTGATTGCGAACATCGGCCGGAGCATTGCCAAACGTCGTGTGCATGTTGACTTCATACACCGCGATATTGGTGTTTTTGTTGTAATTGTTGATCAGCGTTTTATTCTTTCGCATATTGCCCACCGTGTTCTCGAACTTAGCCGAGGCAAACAATGGGTAATACATCTGGTCATCAGTGCTATACGCATCAAACTGGTCTGCATAATACGGTGCAAGCGCAATCGTGTCGTGGTACGAACTGTTCGCCTCTAGCTCCGATTGTCGCTCTGGCGCATTGTACTGCCCACCGATCACAAGATTGATCTTATTTGCGCTGAAATGGGCAGCATCTTTCATAATGTTCAGGCGTTGATTGGCGATCTGGCCGAGCCGTTCCCCACCACGTACAGACGTGCCGATAAATTGATCTTCACCGGCGTTGCCACCCCACATCTCATTGCCATATTCTAGGTGAATCTGCTTGAAAGAGTTTGTCCATGGCACGTAATGTCCCAATGCGGCCCGTTTGTCCGCATAGGGATGCGTTCCGGCCGGGGCAGACAAATAAGCGATCAAATTCTCCAATTCCTCATGCGTAAACGTCGGCGGAATCACATACCAGGGTTCTGCGCCAATCACCTCTGCCAACTGCAAAAATTCATGCAGCGAATAATGATAATCAGACGCGATCTGACTGATCGGACTCGCGCCCGTCGTTTTGCGGGCAAATGGGGCTGCCAACTGATTATCAAGCGTGCTGCCCATCTGATCACCCCAGTTGCGTAAAATGCCAGGGCTTAACTCGCGCAATTTTTGCACGTATTTATCAGTAAACGCCGTCGGGTTTTTATAATCTACTTTGACAAGCGACGCATCATCGAGATAGACCCCTTCTGCGCTGCTGCCCGGTGGCATCCGAAAATCGAGAACGACAGGGCCGGGGGACGCATGGGGCAAATCTTTTGATGGATCGACGTAGAAGGTACGCGACACTTTTTGCCAGCCGCCGTGTGTAGCAATCGTTTCTTCGAAGAAAGTGTTTTCGCCAATCCGTCTAAATTCGACTTGAATGCTATCGCCACCCGCGATTCCTTTGACCCAGAAATCGAGCCGCCATGTGCCATTGACCAGCATCATTTTTCCGGCCGTCTGGTCGCCATCACGCGCCAGCGAATCGAGCGGAATAGAAAGCGAAGCCGCATAGTTGGGGGCAGGGCGGAGCCGGATCGACTGTTCGCCCGGTGATCCCGGCCGTTTTTCGTCCATCGCGGCCGTCACATAGCCGTTCGGCCGTTTCTCAAAAAACACACCGTTTTTCTCATGCGACAAGAACACAACATCCCCCTTTTGTGGAATCGCGTCTTTTACATCGAGATAAAACGTCATCTTGTTATCTTCATGTGTATATTTGTCGATTCGGCCGCTGCGCCCGGCCGCGGGCCCCGTCACGATCTCGTAATGTGCGCCATTCCAGTAGCCTACCTGATGCCCGATCTGCTCATTCCAATCATTCCACGTCAGACTCCAATTGTCAGCCTGTACCTGCAAGCCATCTGACCCACTGGCTGCATTGAAAACAAGCGCCACTTCGGCCGCCTCGAACCCCGGATTCGGGATCACATTCTTCAAAATTTGCGCGGCACCAAATTGATCTCGCGCCCCTACATTGATACCCAAATCCTTTACATCCGCGACCAAAACCTGATCGAAAAGCGAAACGGTTGTGAAATTACCTGGGCCGATCTTTTCGCCCACCAATGCACCACCCGCTTGCACATTGCGGCGCGGGATCGCAGTTGGGTTTGGCGTAGCTGTCGCTTGAGGGACAACTGTCGGGTTGTTCCATGTGTTGCCGCCACCATTATCATTATTGCCCCAATCAGGCGTTGCCGTCCATGCGCCACTGGTCGGCTCTACCCATCTATTGTCTGGTGTTGCCGTTGGCCACGGTGTCGCGGTTGGCCATGGTGTTGCTGTCTCCCACGCACCATTATTGTTTGTGTTGGGTGTAGGTTGCCATTCGTTTTGCGGCCGTGTTGGAGGTGGTGTCCAATTTTCATCGGCCGGAGGCAAATGCACGGTGCGCGGGGCAAAGTTTTGGTATTGTTGCGATTGTGGGGTTGGTGTCCATGGTTGTGCGTCTGCCCCATCGGAAGGAGCAAGGAATAAAAGCACAGCACAAATGATACCCAAAAGGAGAAGAGCCACCCCATGTTGCAGGCGGCGATATAGTAACTCGTCTATCTTCATATTTTCGTTCAATTTTTTTAACAAGAGAATCGCCTCACGCCTCCGTGTTGCCAATTCTCACTCCCAAGCCTGATCTTCAAAAAAAGTCTGTGGTTATACCGAAGCATAACGACCCTATCGTAATCATTATCGGCAAAATCGTCAAAACACGGCCGATTAGGCGAACTAAAACTGAGAATAAACCTACGCACTCTCCCGCGCTTGTTTATATGCGTCTAATGTGCGCTGTCTCGCTTGTTTATGATCAACAATCGGCGCAGGATAATCCCGGCCGATCACGCATTTTTCCAATTGTTGGATCATCGGTTTCATCAAGTGTGGTTCGTGAATGTGGCGCACATCGAGATGGCGCAATTCTGGCACCCAACGACGAATATAATCCCCGGCCGGATCGAACTTTTTGCTTTGCGAATGTGGGTTGAAGATACGAAAGTATGGCGCGGCATCTGTCCCCGTTCCGGCCGCCCATTGCCAGCCACCGTTATTGGCTGCGTTGTCCCCGTCTAGCAAATGCTGCATAAACCATCGTTCGCCCCACTGCCAATTGATGAGCAAATCCTTTGTCAAAAACGACGCGACGATCATGCGGGCGCGGTTGTGCATCCAGCCCGTTTCTTGCAATTGGCGCATCGCGGCATCGACCATAGGGTAGCCTGTTTTGCCCGCACACCATGCCTCAAACTCGGCCGGATCATTGCGCCATGCGATGCGATCATACACCGGCCGGAAGCTGCCACTCATCACATGCGGATAGTGATAGACGATCATCTGATAAAAGTCACGCCAAATCAATTCAGACAACCACACATGCGCGTTGTCGCGCTCACTTTGCTGGGCGGCCGTGCCAATCGCGTCCAGCACTGTGACGGCCGCTTCCCGTGCCGACACCATCCCCCACCGTAAATACGGCGAAAGCGTCGATGTACCGTCTAAATCTGTCCGATCTCGTTGATCGTTATAGCGATAGATCGCTTGCTGGGCAAAATCGGCCAAGCGGCCGCGTGCAGCCCCTTCTCCGGCCGGCCACTGTGCGCTACCGGGTAACGGCAGATCAGGAATGCCGTCGGTGCGAATATCGGCCGGGGTCGGAATGTGATCGGGCGCAGGCAACAGGTCGCGGCGGTGGGGCAAAGGCTGATTGAGCCACGTTTTTTTGTACGGTGTGAAAACGGTGTACACGCCGCCAGCCTTTTTCTCTACATCGTCGGGATGGCGAATGGTGACACCGCGCACCAGCGTCAGTGGCAACACGGCCGCTACTTTTTGGTCACGCGCCAAATCAAACGCGCCATATTCTGCTTCGGCATAAATATGTGTTGCGCCCGTTTCCGCGCATAGCTGACGAAGCACGGCCGCATAATCTCCCTCGCGCCGCACCAAATAGCTCCCTCGCACCCGTAAATCGGCATCAAGTGCCTGCAAGCCACGATAAAGAAAAGCAGCTCGCTTGCGACTAAAGTGCGGATGCTTGACCAGTGCCGGGTCTTTGATAATCACCGGAATCACAAAATCATGTGTGGTCAGCGCTGTGTGTAGGGCTTGGTTATCACTCAGGCGCAGATCGCGGCGAATCCACCAAATAGCTGTTGTCACCGACTTTGTTTGTGTCTCGTTTTGCATGTGTTGAGCCGATTGTAGCACGCTATAAATGGCTTGCTTTGCCTCGAAAATTAGCGTGTCGTAATCACCACCATCGAATGGGGGGGCAGTGTGAGCGTGGTGTAGGGTGATATGCCCACTGTGCGCTCTGTAATGGTGACATCTTCGGCCGTTTCGTTATCGGCGCGGATGTTGTCGGCCGTCATCGTGTACATTTTGCCCTGTTTATTGATCGCTTCTGGGAAATCAAGTGCCACTGTTTGCTCGTTCGCCAAATTGAGATTGAACAACACTATCGCATAATCTTGCGCCCCATACGAAAAGGCGAACGAATGGAGCATCGGCAATTCAACCTGTCCCGACCACCATGATGGGGTGTATCCCGAATGGGTTGTCTCTAGCATGTTGCCGCCAATCGCTTGGTTTGCCAATTCGACACCCAGCCATGTCGGCCGTTTGCGGCCGGTCACATGCAGATCGCGCAGCATCCCCCACAGTTGTACATTGCCCGACTGATCTGGCAGCAAATGAGAATACTGCAACGCTGTAAACGCCGTCTGATTGGTCACGCCCAGCTCTTTCATGTACGTCAGCATGTGCAAGGACATCGCCAGCCCCGCCCCCTGACTGGTCACCACATCGTTCCGCAGATCGAGCGACGCATCGCCTTCTGTTGTGTGCAAACTGATTTCGTAGATCGCCATTTCTGTGTCGGGCGATCCCATTTCTTCTAGCCATCGTTTGCTCTCTGCCATCGGGCCGCTGGTGGCAGAATAATAGCCGTCGGCAAACATCGGATAGTAGATCAAATCATTGCGGTCGGCCGTGATTTCATACGAAAAGTAGGGCGAGAGTGCCACCGTCTGATGGTTAAAGCTAAACTGCTCGATCTCCCATTGTCGCCCAGGGACATTGGCCTGCCCCCCGATGATAAAGTTGATTTTATCTCCATCAAAGAATTGGCTGTTCTTCATAATGTCCATCCGTGCATGGGCGAGTACACCCAAGCGCGTGCCACCGCGCACCGTTGCGCCGATAAATTGGTCGCTGCCGTCGTTCCAGCCCCACATTTCGTTGCCAAATTCAAGGTGGATTTCGGGGAAGATGTCTGTCCACGGTTGCCATTGCCCATTATTGGCCCGGATTTGAGCATACGGGTGTTCGCCGACGGGCGCGGAGAGATAGGCGATCAGATTTTGCAATTCGGTAAAAGAGAAGTGGGGAGGGATAACGTACCAGGGTTCGGCGTTGACTTGTTGTGATAGCACGAGAAATTCGTGTAGGGAGTAGTGGTACAGGTTTGGCTCTTTGTGGCGCGGGTTATAGGCGGAGGTGCGTCGTTCGTAGGGGCGGGCTAATTGATTGGGCAGCGAGCTACCGAATTGGTTGCCCCAATTGCGTAAAATGCCAGGATTTAATTCGCGTAATTTGTTGACAAATTGTTGGTTGAAGGCGGTTGGGTTGTAGTCGTCTGTCCGGCCGAACCACAAATCGTCTACCCACACATCGCCGCCGTCTTCGGGCGAAATATAAAGCCCTAACTCAAGTGGCTGCGGATCGCCGGGAAGCGGGTCTGCATCGGGGTCGGCGTAAAAGCTGACAGTGTATTCGTTCCACCATGAGTTGAGTGTGATCGTTTTATCTAAAAATTGTTCGCCGCTCAAACGGTGGAAACTGACACGCACATCTTGGGTCGGCCGTGCGCTTTTTGCCCAGAACCGGAACTCCCATTGTCCTTCTACTTTGATCAGTTTTCCGGCCGATGGGTCGCTGTCTCGCGCTGTCGAATCAAAATAGTAGTTGAGCGATGTGCCGTACTGTTGGTTTGGATGGAGCAGCACAGATTGTTCGCCCCGTGTGCCGGGACGTTTGTCATTGATGTCTACTTCCATCCAGCGTCGGTCGCCATTGTGCCAGAAATTGCCAACGAGACGGCCGCGCACCATCACCACATCTTCTTTACCCGGAGCGACTCCGTTGTCATCGAGATTGAGCGTAAACCGTTGATCGTCATGCGAGCCAAAGCCCACTTCCCCCCAGCGGCCGGTCGCCTCGCCTGTCACGATCTCAAATTGTGTGCCATCCCACAAGCCCACCGGATGATCCATTGCAATGTGCGATTCCCAATCTGCCTGTAGCGTATTGCCATCCGACGCATCGGACGTGAGGAAGATGGTAGCGATGTCGGCCGATTCTAGCCCCGGATTCGGGATCAAGTTTTTCATCATCGGCGAGCCATATTGATCTGGCTGCCCGACGTTGATTCCCAGCCGTTTCGTTTGGGTGATCACAGGCTGACGGGCGATCTCGACGATGGTCATGTCGTTTGGCACAGTTCCCAATGTGGCTGTCGAATCATCGGCCGGGAGCAACCCCCACACGATAGCGAAAGCAATTAACAAAGCAAATAGGGCGCGAACCGCGTTCCGTTTGATAGTATCCATGACGATCTAATGCTCCAAAATCAACCGTTTTATGATTTACGCCACCCTGTAGGGAAACGATTCATCGTGTCCCTACCAAGCGGTTTTGCGTAAACCTGACGTTTTCTAAAATATAGGCGTTTCCAATGTAAGTAATAAAGGTGATTTGCTGCTGACTGGAAACTGCTATGCGAATTTTAATCAATTGTTGCGCTATCAACAATGATCTATGCCGATTTAGCCAAAATCCTCATAACGTATGCGGTTACGAAACAGTGGGGGGGGAATGAACGAACCACCATGCACATGAGCGTGTTGGTGGCTCAGGATTTTTTATGGGCCGCGTCGGTCGAGGATGGGCGAATAAAATGCCTTGCAGCCACCGATGCACGAGCAGCCTTCAAATGGCAGCGCGGGAATGTCGCGGCTGGTGTCGTCGTCAAATTTATAGCCGCCTTCGTGGTGTTGGCAAACAGGGCAAGCATCTTTTGGGATAATGAGCCGAACGCCTGTTGCTACGCCGCCTTCGCGGATGTTGTCAAGGAATTTTTGGTGTTCCTCTAATGTGTACATACTGTCCTTTTTGCTTAATTTACAATCCCACACATTCTACGTCTAACGATAGAAAAAGCAACATTGTATAAGCGCAACGATACAAACTCTTGTATCTCTACTGCAATTTAAGATATGCAGCGAGTGCTTCCTGCCACGGCCGCAAGCGAATCCCAAGCGTAGTCCCGGCCGTGCTGTGCAGCACGGAGACGGATGGAGGCAGTCAAAGGATCGATCATGAGCCTGTTGCTCGATGCGTACCAAAAACGCGATCACAATCAGGTGATTTCTCGCCAACCGCGGGTGCGTCTAAGTTCCGTGTAGATTCTCTAAAAACCGCTAGAGAGGCTTTCGGAGAATAACAACTCAGGCATAATTATGGGCATTTCTGTTTCATTTCACCAAAAATGTCTGTATGTGGATGTGTTCCTGGTGAAAATCACCCATTTCGTAATATGATCGGTTTTGCAAAAAATCGCGTTCCCCCTTACATATAGTGGTTTTTCTTGCATTGAACCCCTATATATTCTGAAAACTCCGGAAAACTTTAATCAGGAAATGAATTCCAAAATATCGGACCATTCGGGGGAGGTATGTTCCGCTTGTTGCTTAAGCAATTCAACGTGCTGATGAGTGAGTAACGCGCTCAATCCAGCCAAGAAATAG
>CALECP010000411.1 GCA_937949915.1 uncultured Anaerolineae bacterium | reverse complement strand
AGGGACACGATTTATCGTGTCCCTACGACTGCTTGATCAGTTGTTGCGTCGCACGGCCGACCATACGACCGTCATGCCTGTGGTGACGATCACAAACAATAACAGCAACGAGTAAGTATGATTCGTCCCGCTATTGCTCATGCCCACAGCCAACGGCACACTGGTGGTGGCTGTCGGCTCTGGTGTATCGGTTGGCTCTGGCGTATTTGTCGGTACAGGTGTATTGGTCACTTGTACAACACCCGGTTCAACACCACTGATGTAGCTGCCACTGATATAAACAGGAATGTTTTGCGTCTGTGTTTGGCTGTTCGTCAATCCGGCCGCCGAGGGGTCATTGCCGCCCTCAAACTCATTACTGTAATTGGACAGATGCAGACGGCCGTTGATGATGCCCGGATCATTCGGGGCCAGCGTATCGGCGATACTGATCTCGATGTAATACAGATCATCCATCCACGCAACCGGCGATCCGGCTGTTGCGCCCACCTCTGTGTAATCGACCTCAAATACCATTTCATTTGCCGAAATCCCTTCTGCGACACTGAAGAAAATACGAATCGACGCATTGCTCACAGGCGCATCGCTCTGGTTTGTCACCAACATCTGGTAATCTGATTGCTGATCATTGATGTTGATCGACGATTCGACCAAAATGGCCGCGCTGGGATCGGGTGTTGCTGTCGGGGGAATGGGTGTATTTGTCGGTGTTGCTGTGGGCGTAACCGGTGTTGCTGTGGGTGGGCAACTGCCGCCCGGACACGGTGTAGGTGATGCGGGTGGGGTTGTCGGTGTTGGTGTGACGGCCGCAGGCTGCACACGATAGTCATAAATTCCAGCCAGCGCACCCATGAATCCGGCGTTGTAATCTGTCGCTACTTCGTTTTGCACATAGTCGCCGCGACTATCATTATGATCATCGTTCCCGCCCGGGCCACCAACCAATGCACCGTACAAAATGTTTTTGTTAGGACCTGCATCGTTCTCGTTCCAGGAGTTGTAGTTGCTGCCCGGATAATTGCCATTGGGATCAGAAAGGTGTGCGCCGCGATGATGGGGCAACGTTGCGCCATTCGACCCAAAGCCGACGACAAAGCTGTAATTGTTGTTGTTATCACCCAATAAATAGTCGATCTGCTCTTTTGACCAGTCGCGGTATTGGCTAATCGTCGCCGTGCTGCCGCCGGTGTCTTCCAAATGCTTTGCCCATGCCAGAGCAAGGAAGGAAGCGTTCGCGGGATGCCGTGCCGATCCCCATGCAGAGATTTGCCACATGCCACCGGGTGTATACGTTCCTTGTCCACCGCTAACAGCTTGTTCGATGGCGAACTCGATTTTGTTCTCGTGCGCGGCCGTGCCGGTCGCTTGTGCCAATAGCAACAGGGCAGCATATTGATTGTTGTCCCAGTCCATCATCCAGTAGCCAATACCGCCTTCGAGCGAACTGCTGCCGCCCGATGTGTAGTGCGATTGGGCATCTGTCAGGTAGCCGCTGCCCGATCCGGCCGCTTTTTCTTCGGCCGCCCAGTACAGCGAAATCGCGCCCATCATCCAATCATCTTTGTAGTCGCCAGAGCCATAGAAGCCGCCCGGAATACAACTGTTAAAGGTGCTGGGACGGGTGATCGCTTCGGCGTAATAGGTTTCGGCGGCCGTCAACAGTTCATCTGCATAAGCTGTCTCGCCATTGCGTCGGAACGCGATAGAGGCTTGAGCCAGTGATCCGGCCGTTGCACCCAAAATATCGCCGCCGCACGAGCCAGTGAGCAAAAACGATTTGCGCGGCATCGGATAATTGACACCCGATTGCCCGATGAGTTCCGGCGGCCCCCACCATGAATGGTCATCGTCACCATCAGCCACTTGGCCATAAAAGACACCGGGGCTGGGGTTCGCTTTGATGAAGTAATCATTCACCCAGCGCAAATTATCGAGCGCACGGTCATACGCGCCTGCATCCCGATACGCTGCCTCAAATTGGACAACGCCCATGCCGACGATCCCGGCCGAATACGCCATCGGCAGATGAAACTTGACATGATCACCGGCATCAAACCAGCCGCCCGTCAGGTCTACACCTACATCGCTGCCATCGTCGAGCAAGTTGGGGGTGCGCCAGTCGAGACGACGCGGCATGTAGCGCGAATCATCGGTGTCGCCAGCGCGTTGTGCTTCATAAAACATGTTGTTGTAGTCGAGTGCCAGCGCATAATCGCCGTCGGTGAACGGTGGGCCTGTTTGTGCGTTGGCAGCATCTGTCATCACCAAAGCCAAGCAGATGATGATCAAGCCAGTCAAATATAAACTGAATTTGTTGTCTGAAAATGTTGTGATCTTTTTCATTGGTCTCTCTCTCGATTGTTATTGGTAGAGACGCAACATCTTGCGTCTTTCTTGCTTTTCAAAAACGGAGACGCAACATCTTACGTCTCTACAAAAACGGAGACGCAACATCTTGCGTCTCTACTATCATCCCGCGTAGGGACACGGTTAACCGTGTCCCTACGCGGAGCGGTTTCATGATTGTGTGCGGCGGTGCTGGATGACGAAAAGCAGGGACAGTGTGCCAGCGAATACAAGTAGTAAGGGCAGGAGAACGCTCGGCCGTGCGGCCGTCTGATCGCTGCCTGCCACCGTCAACGGGATTGTTGTCGTCGGCGTTGCTGTTGGGGTGGCCGGGGCTGTCGTCGCTGTCGCCGTCGCGCCGGGGGTAGGTGTCACCACCGCCTGCACACCCACGCACGGAATACCATTGATCGCAAAATCAGTCGGTGTCAGTGCCTCGCCCAAGCCGCCAAAGCCAAACGATAGCTCCCGGTCACGGGCGATAATCGTGTTGCCACCCCATGATGGCGGTGTGACGATAAATGTGTCGCCGCTCACCTCATAACTTGCTTCCGACACTTGGTTGATCGTCATGCCGTCTGGCTGTGTCCATGTCAATGTCCAATCATTAATCGTGACGGGGCCGACGTTTTCCATGATGACATTGCCACCAAAGCCACCCTCCCACACGTTGCCAAATTCGATTCGCACATTGCACTGAAGCTGGGGCAAGGCAAGCGGCTCGAATGGATAGAGGGCCGGGGCGAGCAAGGCATTTTTCTCTTCTTCCGGCGTTTGCCAATCATTTTGCAGTAAGCCGCCTGTGTCGCCTGAATTGGGGTTCCATGCCCAGTAGGTGAAGTGTGTTTGTTTTTCGACGATGTAGTCGATGAAGTAGCGATACCAGATACCGTCGATACTGCCTGCCTCTGTGGTTGGTGTACCAAATTCGCCAAACAAGAGCGGTGCAATTTCTTGATCGTGGATAAAGCCCCAGTTGTAATCCCATATTTCATTGAGGTTGTTCGGGTAATCGGGGTCGCTGAACCACACTTGATTGTAGACGTGTTGGGTGTATTCGTGGGGCGAGTAAACAAGCTGATTTGGCACGTCGTACTCAATCGGCCGTTCGCGTACCCCTTGCAAATTGCCGCCCCACCAGGTGCATTCCTGACACCAGCCGACGTGTCCAAACGGACAGCCTTCGTTGTTGCCATCGGCCGGATCGTAGCATTGCACCCCTTCGACCAAAATCAGCACGTTGGGATTGACATCGAGAATGGCGTTACCTGCCTCTTCGGCCGCGCCCCGCCAATCAATCGCCGGATCATCACACCCCCAGCACGAAAATTTCGGCTCGTTGTGCAAATCCATGCCCACGACTGTCGGATTGTCCTTGTAGCGTTCAGTCAGCATCACCCAATCCTCAATCCATTTTTCGTGCGTGACGTGTCCTTCGTACCATAGCCCATTGTTGTTGGTTGTTACGCCCGACAAGCTGAGATGGTTGTCGAGAATCACCATCATGCCGCGCTGTCCTGCGCCTTCGATGATCATATCCATCACTTCGATGGGCGGGATGCCATTTTCGCCGTCGGGGAAGAAATCGGGGTTCAATCCTTTGTCGATTCCCTCCAGCGTTTTGCCCGGTTCGAGCGTTTCATTGGCGAATGGCAGGCGAATGGTGTTGTAGCCCATTTCTGCCATCTGATCGAGCATCGACTCCCAGTTGCGTGAGCCGAGACCGTGCGGAATGTTGCCTGTGCCTTCCATGCCGAACCAATTGACACCGGTGAGGCGAATGACGTTGCCATCAGTGTCTTTGATCTCGTTGCCGTCGGTGTGTAGCCAGCCGTAAGGCGGGGAGGCTTGCGCGTGGGCTGCCCGTGCAAAAAGGGTCAGGTACGCGATGGTGCTGAGAAGAAACAGGAGTGCTACCGTGACGGCCGTCAAAAATATCTGTTTTATTGTGACATGATCAATCATACTTATTCTCTCTCTTATTTTTGCTCACTTTGTTGCGGCCGCTAGACAAAAACGGCTTGCTTTCGTCACCCTGAGTTGGATGCGCCCCCGCGAAATAGACTCTTTTGATTTGGGAGCGTTCCCTTCAAATTAAGTATAAGCGATAAAAGGGGAGAATCAAACTGTGTTTTATACAGTTTCTCAGTTATACAGTTTCTCAGTATATCAGTTGGCCGCAAACAATTTATCTCGTCGTTTTAGCCGCATCGCCGCCACAAATATGTGTAAAAAGACAGCATTTGGGTGCGAAAAATCAAACTGATGTACTGATTTACTGAAAAACCGTACCATGTTTTAGCGGCTGATTGCGTCTGCGATTTTGGCGGCGCGGCCGTTCTCTTTTACATCGTGGACGCGCACAATATCTGCCCCTCTGTCGATGCCCAGCACGGTTGTCGCTACTGTGCCTGCCACACGCTGGTCGGCCGGAACACCCCCCAGCAGATGCCCGATAAACCCTTTGCGCGAAGCCCCCAGCAGAATCGGATAGTTGAGCGTTTGTAGTTCGTCTAGGCGGTTGAGCAATGTCAGGTTTTGCCCGGCCGTCTTGCCGAACCCGATCCCAGGATCGAGGATAATTTGCTCGTGCTGCACACCGGCCGCCAGTGCCAAATCGACGCTGTCCTGTAGCTCTTGTTTGACTTCGCCTAGCAGATCGTCGTAATGAAAATAGCCGTAATAACCACCCGCACCATCTTCTTTGTCGAGACGCGGCCGGTTGCGGCCGTTGTGCATGATCACCACCGGGCAACCTGCTTGGGCGACTGTCTCAGCCATCGTCGGCGCATCGTGTTGCAGCCCCCAAATGTCATTCACCCAATCAGCCCCGGCCGCCAATGCCAGTCGCGCTGTTTCGGCGCGGTATGTGTCAATCGAGATCGGCACATCGGCAAATTCACGGCGCACGGCCGTGATGATCGGCAGCACCCGCGCTTGCTCCATCGCGGCCGTGACTGGCTCGCCATTCGGCCGTGTGCTTTCCCCGCCGATGTCGATAATGTCTGCGCCGTTTGCCAGATGTGCGGCCGTCTGCCGCAACGCCAATGCCACATTCGACCCCGTGCCATCGCCCGAAAAGCTGTCTGGCGTAACATTGAGAATGCCCATGATGTACGTGCGCGACGACCAATCGAAGCGACTGTTGCGCGTCGTCAATGGCGCGTAGGGCGTGATGTCGTCTGTATTTGTCTGTGCTAATAGGCTGATGATTGTTTGTTGATGGGTAGGGTGTACCACATCGGGCGCGATGGCGGCGAGTGGCATCAGCACAAAGGCGCGTTCGGCGATGCGTGGATGGGGGATGGTGAGGGTGCGGCCGTCTACTTCTGTCTCAATGATTTGATCGCCAGCCAACAAAATGTCGATGTCGATCAGGCGCGGCCCCCAGCGTACCGTTTGCTCGCGTCCCATTTGTTGCTCAATCGCTTTCACCGCCAGCAGCAGGGCGGCCGGGTCGAGCGCACTTTCTCCCGCGACACACATGTTGAGAAAATCGGGCTGCTCTGTCACACCCCAGGGCGGTGTGCGGTACATGGGCGACACGGCCGATACCTCAATTACCCGGCCGAGCAACTGTACCGCCCGCCGCAAATTGCCTGCCCGATGCCCCAAATTACTGCCTAGTCCAAGATAGATCATTTGTTGTTATGCCCGTGAAATCTGATTTAGAGTCGCCATTGTGTATCAGCGCATGACAAAATACAGAAGTCGATTTTACCATTACAAATACAAATAGGATATGACAGATATTTTACAGACACCGATTGCCCGGTTAAAATTTGGACGATATACTGCTCATGAATTAGCAAATGATTCTCTTGAGTTCGTAACGAAAACAAAAAAGTAAAAGTGAAAGGAAGAGTGATGAAATTTTGCACAGCGATCAATTGCATGGACGGCCGGGTACAATTGCCTGTCATCCAATTTTTACAAAAGCATTTCGATGCTGAATATGTCGATATGATCACGGCCGCTGGGCCCAATCGCATTTTGGCTGATGGTATTCATACCACAATCGATCAGGCACTCCTGGATCGGTTGCGTATCTCGGCCGAAGCGCATGGCTCAGTCGGTCTGGCCATCGTCGGACACCACGACTGCGCGGGCAACCCCACCCCCGAAGCAACCCAAACGGCACACACCAAAGAAGCGATTGCGTTCATCCAAACCCTTTACCCCGACATGCCGATTATCGGGCTGTGGGTCGATGAAAATTGGACTGTCAATCAGCTCGATCTTGCCTAAAAGACGCTGATCAAATGCGGGTTGCCATCATCGGGCCGACATGGCCGTACCGGGGTGGTATCGCCCATTACACCACCTTGCTCGCCCGCCATTTGCGTACCGAGCATGATGTGCTGCTCATATCGTTCAAGCGGCAATATCCGCGTTGGCTGTACCCCGGTAAAAGCGACCGTGACCCGGCCCCAAACCGTTTACAAACAGAAGCTGAATACCTGCTCGATTCAGTCAATCCGCTGACGTGGTGGCAGACGATCCGACGTATTCGCCAATTCAAGCCAGACCGCTTGGTGATGCAGTGGTGGGTGCCTTTTTGGTTGCCGCAATGGGCTGTTATCAGTCGTGCGGTGGGCGTTCCTGTCACCTTTATCGCGCACAATGCGCTGCCTCACGAGGCGGGGCGGTTTGATCGCTGGGCGGTGCAGGGTGCGTTGGGCGCGGCCGCGCATATCATCGCCCAAGCGCAATCAGATGCTGATATTTTGGCGACGCTTTTGTCCCACAAGCGTATCTCTGTGACGGTGCATCCCACTTATGCAGAGCTGGGCGCACAGGATGAAACGGCCGCGCCTATCGACACGGCCGACACCCCGCTTTTACTGTTTTGCGGCATGATTCGGCCGTACAAGGGACTTGATATTTTGCTCGATGCGTTGCCGATGGTGCTGGCACAACAAGCGGTGCATCTTGCCATTGTGGGTGAAATGTGGCAGGGGGGCGCACAACAGTATCAACAGCAAATTGCGCGTCTGGGGCTGGGCGACCATGTGACAATCGAAGATGCGTATGTGTCGGATGAACGGTTGAGCGCGTGGATAAAGGCGGCCGCGGCCGTCGTGCTACCCTATCGTACTGCGACCCAAAGTGGGATTGTCCAATTGGCATTTGGGCTGGGAAAATCGGTGATCGCCACCCGTGTGGGTGGCTTGCCCGATGTGATTGTTGATGGTGAGAATGGGTTGCTTGTACCGCCGGAAGATGCCCACGCATTGGCGGCCGCTATCAATCGCTATCTCAACAAAAATGAAGGGTTGCAAAGTGTGTTTGAAGAAAACATCGGCCGTCAACAGGATCGTTTTTCGTGGCAAACGTTATGCGATCTCATCACCCAGACACCCCTCTAAAGCTATGGCGGCGTTCACAAATGGGATGTGATGACCGCTTCATTGGTTAACATGCGATGTACAGGACATTTGTTGGCGATTTGTAGCAATCGGCCGCGCTGTATATCGGTCAGATCGCCATGAAACGTCATCTGACAGTCAAATTTATCGACCATGCCTGTTGTCGCTTCGCATTCATCACAATCGGCCGCTTTCACCCGATCATGCGCCACGCTGATGTCGATGCCCTCCAGCGGCCAGCCTTTACGATCCGCATACATCCGCGCTGTGATCGCCTTGCACCCTGCCAGCGCACTGAGCAGCAAATCGACAGGGGTCGGCCCTAGATCGCTGCCCCCTACGCTAAAAGGCTCATCTGCCAGCCATGTTTGCCGACCATTTCGCAGCGAAACTTGATATTTGTGTGCTGTTCTTCCATAAACTGCCATAATGAATAATTCCTTGATTACTATTACTAACTATCAATTACTTCTCTGATTGTAACAACAAAAAATGATAATGACGCTGACATTTATGCTATTATGCTGATATGGGTATACAGTTTGATTGGCAAGTGGATGAACAACCGATTCCTGTTGCACCGCCGCGCAAAAAATGGCTCGGCCGTCTCTTAGTTGCCTTGCTTGCCATTACCCTGCTCGCTCTACTCAAACCGCAATCGATCCCCTTACCGGCCGATCCGCCGCCGATGATCACGTTTGCAGTCCCGGCCGATCAATTGGGGCATTTTCAGACTTTAGCCAGGGCGTTTACAGATGCGTACCCTGACCAAACGATTATCGTCGTGGACGAACAAGCGATAGCGGCCGAACCGGAGTCGTTGCTGCTGCAAGTCGATGCGGCCGTTTTGTCGCCCGATGTTGCCTTGCTGCAAACGGGTCTGGTCTACCCGCTCGATCAGTTGGGTGTGTGGGATGATGATTTTTACCCGCAATTGACGGACGGTGTGGTGTGGGATGAGCATATTTGGGTGTGGCCGTATGCCGCGCAGATCAATTTGCTCTATGTTGATAGGGCGACTGTGAATGCACTCGCTTTGGACGATCCGGCCGCGGGTTGGCACTTTTGGCGGTTCGGCCGTCAGATCGATACGATAGCGGCCGAAACCGACTTGGCTGGCTATCTACTCTCAAGCCGCGACTTGCTGTTTTCCTATGCGTATGCCCATGCGGCCGCGCCATTAGACGAAACGGCCGTTGCCAACACCCTCGCGTGGCGAACGCAATTGATGACCACGGCCGATGCTGTGTATGATTTAAGCGATCTAGCATCAACCGAGCGTATGCAAACCCATTTGAGAACGGTGTCGGCCGATAGACGAGCGGCCGTGTGGATCACCCACCCCGGTTTGTACGAATATCACACCCAACTCGATCCCGTTACGATTGCGCCCTACCCCTACAATGACGACTTTGAAAGCGTTGCCCCATTACACATTCATGGCAGCGTTGTCAGCCGCACCAGCCAAAATCCTCTGCTGGCGATGCAATGGCTCGACTTTATCAGCCACCACCCCCCACCGGGCGGCGAACGGCTGATCCCAGCACGGCAATCAGTCGCACAGGCGCAGCGTTATTGGCAAATTTTGCCGTCTGTCATGCGTCCTCTTTTGCGCGATGCGTTTGCCACCGCCCAAGCGATCACGATTGCCGACCATTCTACGCTCACGTGGGAACGGATCAATCTGGGTCGTTGATGCGTTTGTCTGTAAATTTGGGGACGGGGATGCGCTTCTGGTGGTTTTCTCCCTTACTGCCTGCATAATCTTGTCCGCGCACGTATTTGCCTTTGAATGCCGGGAGCGCGTCTTCGATGTCGGTGTGTTCGGTGACATAGCGCATAAACACCCAGCGATCATACTCTTCTTTGAGGTCAGGATTGTCTGTAATCGGCCGGATTTCGGCCGTGACATCGCTCACCATGCGCGTTTCATACGGATACACCAAACAAAGCGGCTCACCCTTCTCGAAACGGACAGGAATATCTGCTTTTAGCACCTTCCAGTTCATTGTAAATCGGAAGGGCAGCCACCACGTTTCGGTAAAGCCATCTAACGGCGAGGTGTTTTCCTTCCAGTAATTGGTCGGCCCACGCACGATGATGCCCACATTCTCATCTGTATGAAATAGCCAGGGCAGTCCAAACGAGATAATCCCATTGCCAAAATGACCATTGATACGCTTTGACCAGCGTTCTGGCTCTTCGTCAAATGTGAATTGCAGTGCTTGTTCACGCTCGATTTTGTCGGTCGTGTTGCCATCCCACACGGCCGTAAATCCCACCGGACACTCGATCACCCAGCCCATGTGATTGGCGGCTACAAGCGGCAAACAACGGTACGCATGATTGCCATTCATGCTCATCCACTCCCGCTTCTGGCTGGCCGGCCGCAATGTCCACCCTTCGCCTTCGCCCGGATGAATTTCATACGCTGTTATAGATAGCTTATCGGTCATACACACTCCAAAACAATTCCCCACCAGCCCACAAAAAATTGTGTTCTGACAGGGAATGTTGTTTGATTTTTATTCATTTAGGCATTTTCTGATAAATAATTGTAGGGGCTGTGCCTTGTGCCTGCCCCTACGCAAACTCAATGATTCAGAATCTGACTCAAGAACAACTTCGTCCGCTCGTGCTGCGGGTTGTTGAAGAACTCATTTGGGTTGTTCATCTCAACAATTTTACCGCCGTCCATGAAGATGATCCGGTCAGCAACCGTTTTCGCAAAGCCCATCTCATGCGTCACGGAGAGCATTGTGTACCCTTCGTCCGCCAAGTCGCGCATCACGTCTAGCACTTCCGAAATCATTTCCGGGTCGAGCGCAGAAGTCGGCTCGTCGAACAATATCACTTCTGGCTCCATCGTCAACGTGCGGGCAATGGCAACACGCTGCTGCTGACCACCCGAAAGCTGTCCTGGATATTTGAGCGCCTGCTCTGGAATGCCGACGCGGGTCAGCCATTTCATCGCTTTTTCTTCCGAGTCCGCCTTGTTCCACTTACGCACATGGATCGGCGCAAGCGTAATGTTTTCCAAAATAGTGAGGTGCGGGAATAGGTTGAACTGCTGGAACACCATACCCACTTCGCGGCGAATTTCCGCGATGTTACGCACGTCATGCGTTAGCTCTGTCCCTTTGACGTGAATTTGTCCTTCTTGATGCTCTTCCAAACGGTTGATACACCGGATGAACGTCGATTTTCCTGAGCCAGACGGCCCCAGAATAACGATCACTTCACCTTTTGTCACTTCCAGGTCGATGCCTTTGAGAACGTGAAAATCCCCATACCATTTGTTGACATCGACACAGGTGACGATTGCTTCTCCACTTTTATCCATAGCCATAATTAAATTCTCCTCGGTTTAGCGGACACCTACGCCCAACTGTTTTTCTAGGCGACGGCTATACCAAGCCATTGCGTAGCTGACGACAAAGTAGACAACAAAGATAAAGATGAACGGCTCGGTACGAATGGTGAGCCAATTCTGCTGGCTAGAGATGCGCCGTGCCACGTTGAGCAGGTCACTCAGACCAACGAGCGCAACCAGTGAGGTATCTTTGAACAGTCCGATAAATTGCCCGACGATGGCTGGAATCACAATCCGCAACGCTTGGGGCAAGACGATCTTCGTATATTTGGTGTATGTACTCAGTCCAAGCGAATCGGCCGCTTCGTATTGCCCACGCGGGATCGCTTGCAGTCCGCCGCGAATGTTTTCGGCCAGGTAGGCGGCCGAGAACACAGTCATTGCCACCATTACACGGCCGATCTTGTTCGGCTCCCAGCCATCTGGTAAGAAAAGCTGAAGCAGCAAAATGCCAGAAAATAGCAGCGTGATCAACGGCACACCGCGAATGCACTCGATGAAAACAGTACACGCCCCCGCCATCACATTGCCTTTGAACCCTTTTTGGAAGAAAAGTGCTATCAAGGGAATGAGCAACGGCAACAGTGCGTAAATATAGTTGCCTGTCGTTTCGGCAACTTCCAAATTGGGCAGCGTAAAGGTAACTATCAGATATGCTGTCAGCAAGGCGGCCGTGCCATACGTTAGCCACCATGGAACCCCATTGATCTTGCTCTGTCGCCCTAGTGCCAATAGCACACCCAACGGGAATGACGCGACAATGGCGACAACCGACAAAATCAGCGAGAGTAGTAAGCCACCCCATAGCTGCTCTGTGTCAATCGCATAGAATGGGTTGCTGCCACCCGCTTCTCCGACACCACGCAGGAAGAAGAAGATGATAAATGGCGACGCGATCCACAGCCATGTTAGAATGCGGCGAAT
The DNA here is from genome assembly GCA_937949915.1 of uncultured Anaerolineae bacterium. Classification (GTDB taxonomy): domain Bacteria; phylum Chloroflexota; class Anaerolineae; order Promineifilales; family Promineifilaceae; genus CALECP01. Next base: position 8,905 of record CALECP010000411.1, on the reverse strand, counting down.
CAGTGACCGATTAAACTTTGCGCTCCGAAAAATGATCAGACTCGGAATACTTAATCCCACCAACAAACCGATACTTGCCCAAATGCGGTACATTTCTGTTTTCATGCTGAAAACGAGCAAGTTCTCTAAATTTTGTGTGACTGAACCCCACCGCGCACCCAGTTGGCCTGCTTCTGTTACCTCTTTTGCAATGGCCGGGTCTTCTGAAAAACTGGCATTGAAAAACGCATAGGTGATAAAGCCGACGAGGAAACCGATGATGGCGACCACCAAAATGAGACTGAGCAGCGCATTGGTGATCGAGTTATACAGGTTGCCTTTGAGCCATAGCGTTGTGGGGGAATGGGTTTTGTTAATTTCTGCCCGCACCATCCAGATGATGGTGGCTGCCCATGCGATCACGACAGGAATGGTGAGTAGCGGCCGAGCGATCATCGAGCGGCCGACAAACCAAAAGGCAAAGGCAGCCAGCGCAACCGTCCAAATAGCGAGTAAGGGGCTTTTCGTAATGTTCGCTCGAATGAACGTCCCCATGTCAAACTTGCGTTTTGCTTTCATTGTATTTACAGTCATCGTTTAACGCTCCTTCAACCGCACTCGGCCGTTATACCAATTGAGGAATGACGAAATCGAGAGACTGATCGTCAAGTATGTTGCCATCGCAATCAAAATGGGCTGCAATGCCCGACCCGACTGATTGACAATCGTATTCGTCACACTCCAGAAATCAGCATAGCCAATCGCTATCGCCAATGACGAATTTTTGATCAAGTTGAGATATTGACTGATCAAGGGGGGAATGATCACCTTCAACGCTTGTGGTAGCACCACCAATCGAAGACGCTGTCCTTCCGAAAGCCCCAGCGCACGGGCTGCTTCTGTCTGTCCTTTCGAGACAGATTGAATACCTGCGCGGACAATTTCAGCCACACTTGCGCCGGTGTTCAGCACCAAGCCAAGCAACAACGCCGCAAACATAGCAGAGAAACTGCCACCGCCGATAAAGTTCCGGCCGATAAAGCGCGGAATCGACAATACGGTGCGGGGTTCATCTAGCGTCAATACCGATCCGGCCGTTAACCCTTCATCAAACACCGTTGTTTCTGCGACTGCGATCTCGCAATCACCAGCATCAAATTCACGGAAAAAGCGTTTGCTCGACGGCGCACGCGACATATCATACGGAATGTTGGCATCGACTAATTTTTCGATGAAATTGGTTTCGGCCGCGCTGTCCAATGTAGAGCAGACAGTCAGTTGACCCACTTCCAGGGCATCGGCCGAGAGCGACCCATCTGCCAATGCACCTTCGACATCTTCCAACGGTATCCCCAGCCGTGCTTCGACAAGCGGCGCAATATCATCAAACACGCCAACCGCCGAGCCATCTGGCACCGCTATCGACTGTGTAGACGGGTTGTTGCCAGACAGTAGCCAGCCGATGATGCCAGACAGTACCAAAATGCCGAGAAAGACAAAAGGCCCTTTTGTATCACGGCCGGTATTGTACGAAATGCGTGATAGCACATACCAGACAATGAGACCGACAACGAACCCGCCAAGCAGCAGCCAGCGTAGTAATTGTCCATTGGGCATAAATTCAAGCGACGGGAAACTGACACCCCGATTACTAAAGTAAATTGGTATACCTAGTAAGCTTCCTGCTTCATCTACTTTTGGCAAAAATGCCGCAAACAAAATGAAAAATATCATAAACAACTGCACCAAGAGCGGTGTATTGCGAAAAAGATCGACATAAGCGCGTGATATTGTTTTGACAAACCAGTTAGGCGAAAGCAATGTAATACCAACAAAAACACCAACGATGGTGGTCAGCGGAATGCCCCATGCTGACACCTTGAGCGTGTTCAATGCACCTACCAACAACGCCCGCCAGTATGAGTCGGATGTGTCATAAGGAATCGACTGCTCATCGATCTCGAATGCGGCCGCGCCGCGCATAAAGTTATAAGCACACCGATAATCTGATGTGCCATCTCCACAAGCGAACTGAGCATCGCCCAGCTTGCCCAAATTGCTTACCGTATTCCGTGCCAACCATGCAAAAAAGAGGATGGTCAAAATCACAAAAACAATTTGAGCGATTACCCCAATCACCCGAATATCGAACAATTTGGAGGTAAGACTATTTCCTGAACCAGTTGTATTAGGGTCTATATCTGCCATAACTCCTCTTCAGTTGAATTAGTTGAACAAATAGACTACGGGTATGGGATGACGAGCAAATGGGGAGGGAGAAACCTATCCTAAAAATACTGAAATGCCCCGAATGGGCGGGGCATTTTCTCATTCATCCATAAAGAGTAGAGACACACCGACGGTGTGTCTCTACCAAAAATGATTAGCGAATTGGCGGTGAATAAATCAATCCACCTTCTGTGTACATAGCGTTGATGCCACGTGCCAACTTGATCGGTGTATCTGGGCCAAGATGACGGTCGTAGATTTCACCATAGTTACCAACTTGCTTGATGATTTGGTAACAGAAATCTGTGCTGAGACCCATTGCCTCACCAAATGTGCTGTCTACACCCAAGAAGTTTTTGATAACAGGGTTGTCTGTTTCAAGCATTTCATCGACGTTGTCCATCGTGACACCGCTTTCTTCTGCTTGCATGGTGCAGTAGGTTGACCACATCATGATGTCGCCCCAATTGTTGTCGCCATGGTTAACGGCCGGGCCAAGTGGTTCTTTCGACATTGTTTCTTCGAGAATCACGTAGTCGGCCGGGTTGTCGAAGGTTGTTTGTGTTGCAACAAGACCTGATTTGTCAGTCGTGAAGCCGTCACACAACCCTTCGCTAAACGCTGCAACAGTTGATGCGTTGTCTTCATAAACCTGTGAATCAACGTCGATTTCCAATGCGTTTACAACGTCGGCCAAATTCTTCTCGGTTGTCGTACCAGCCTGAACACAAACGCTTGCGCCGTCCAAGTCTGTCAACATTTCGATACCGCTATCAGCGCGTACCATCATGCCTTGTCCGTCGTAGAATGTGGTTGGGCCGAAGTCGAGACCGAGGTCGGTGTCACGGCTGCTTGTCCATGTGGTGTTGCGGATGAGAACATCAGCTTCGCCAGACTGCATCACGGTGAAACGGGTTGTACCGGTGGTTGGAATCACTTCTACCTTGTCAGCACCACCTTCGCCAAATACGGCCGCGGCAATCGCTTTACAGAAGTCTACGTCAAAACCAACGATGTCGTTTGAGTCTGGATCGCGGAAACCGAAACCAACCAAGCCTTCGTTACCAGCACATTTCAAGACACCGCGCTCGCGCACTTTTGCCAACATATTATCCTCACCTTCTTGCGTAGCTGGTGCGGCTTCTTCTTCTGTTGCGGCTGGTTCTGGCTCATCAGTTGGTTCTTCGTTTTCCAGTACTTGGGTTGGCTCTTCTTCAACAACTTCTTCAGTTGGTGTATCGGCCGAACCACAAGCGGCTAGCGTGAAAGCTAGCATGAGCATTAGTAAGTAATAAAATGACTTTTTCATCTTTATTTTCTTCTCCGTCAATTTGTTTTTTTGATTTTTATATCCACTAACCACTTGATAAGTGGTTGGAGATAATGTGTATTCAGCAGCCTCGTTCTCATTTTGGCGATAGAGACTGCTTGCATAATACCGTTTTTGTTGCGTTGAAAGAATGGGCGTTCGCATATAGAGGCATTTGTATACCTCTCCATCTTGCTTGTCGTACTAAAGGGCGTTTGTGACTGCAAACCATACTAACTGATTTCTAGCAATTAACCGATAAATACCTTATCAATGCGCTTGTATTATCATCGGACAAGTACCAGATGTAATCTAAACAGTTGATAAGATAGTGAAAAGTGTAGAAGGTGGATACCTATTTGTCAATGTGTATCAGGCGATCCCTTAAGCAAAGTAGGGTAGAAACGTAAAATTTTACGCCTCTACCGCTATTATTGTTTATCTTTACTCGGTTATTCGGTTGAAATGGGGTGTGCCTCTAGTGAAAAGCCCTTGCCGTGCATTTCGATGTGTCCTTCTTTGGTGGCCGCTCGCATAAAGTCACTCAGCTTGGCAAATGGTTTGCCCTCGGCCGACACCAAATTTTTGACATCAAAAGATGGATTGAGCTTTTTCATGCGTGATCGGATCGATGCGAGACGATGGGTGCTTCCTTCATCGGCGGCTGCTTGTACTGCTTGTTTTAGCAATGCGAATGCGTCCTCCAGCGTCAAGGCTTCGGCCGCTGGTACTTCTTCCGCTTGCGTCTCAGCTTTTACTTCCACTGGCGCGGCCGCTTCTTCTACTACTTCCATTCCCGCTTCTGTCTCCGCAGCCTCTGCCGGAAGATAGACACGTGGGCTTTTGCCAGACTGGTCGAGTGTAACGACACCGACAGCAACGCCTGCTTCCACGAAATCTTTGAAACGTTTGTACGGTTTGCCATTCTCGGCCGTCAAATTTTTCTCGTTGAAATCACCGTCCGCTTTTTGCATCGCCTGTTTGACAGAGCGCAAGATAGTCGATTTGCCATTGTCGAGCAACGTCTGCACCGCTTGTCCCAGCAATTGGAAGGCGGGATCAACCGGAGGGGCGGCCGCTTTGATAGCGGTGTCTTCCGGCTCGTCGGCCGCAACAGGTTCAGGCTCAGAAGTTTCTGCTGTCACTTCTGCTTCTGTCTCTTCACTGTTTGCGCCCAAATAGGCGGTGATTTTGTTGTCGTCGCCTGTGAATGCGTATAGTGTCGGCCGGATACCGCGTGGCGATGTCACTTCCAACACGCCTGCTCGTACCGACTCGCTCAACAATCCGCGCAGCAGATCAGTTGATTCGGCCGTTTCACGCTCATCACGCACAGCGCACACATGGTTTAGCACCTTCATAAATGGCACAGGATAGCCGTCATACGTGCGAAGTGCATCGACCAGCAATTGTCGTGCGGCCGTCTCGTCTACGGCTGCTGGTTCTGGGGTGACTGCCGGTGCATCCGCTTCTGATAAGGCAGGTGCGGCCGTTTCGTCTTTCTGTTCTTTACTATCTTTTTTGTTTTCTTGCTCTTCCGCTTCGGCAGCCGGTTCTGTATCGACTGCTGGTGTAGGCGCATCCCCCATGAAGATGCCTACCGCTTCCTCCGAATCGAAGAAGTCATAGCGTGTCGGCCGTTCATTGCGGGGCGATACCGACCGTACAAGACCAGCCTTTGTCGCCGCGCTCAATAATTCCCGGAGTGGGCCATTAGGCAAATACACTTGCCTTTCATCCCGTACCACACGGCAATGCGCCAAAATGCCCATAAACGGAGCCGGATAGCTGCTGCACGTCCGCAATGCGTCTAGCATCAACTGTTTTTCTTCCGTTTCCGATAGCTGGGTGTACTCCGTAAACTCTTCTTCTTGTTGCAGTGGAGCTTGCGGTTGTGAATCATTACGCTTCGCCGCTACAGGTTTTGGCTCAGGCTTTGGTTCAGGCTCAGGCCGTGCCGAAGGTCGTGGTTTTTCTTCACGCTCAGGACGTGTGGAGCGCGACTTTTCTTCACGCTTAGTCGGCTCAGGGCGCTCTGGTTGCTCCGGCACATATTGTGTGTCCGGTGGCAATGTTTCCGCCGTCGGTGGTTGCGCCGTGCTGCCCATCGCTACATCCAAAAACTGATTGATCAGAGTGTTGTCTTCCTGATAGGTATATTGCCGTTTACCATCTTGGCGGCGACTTTGCCCGACCAAGCCCAATTCAACCGTCTCGGTGAGCAAGGTGCGCGTCATCGTTTCTGCCAAATGGATATTGTTTTTCTCTAGCCATTTATGGCAATGGCTGGCAAGTGACAAGAATGACACAGGATAGTGACGATAATTTCGTAGCGCATCGAGCAATGCCCCCCGAATATCTCCTTCCTCGTACAATGTATCTTCACCATTATTGGGCGCATTGTTCGCTGACTTATTGACAGGCGATGTATCACGACGCGGCCGGATTTCCATCTTCGGCCCTGTACCACGCACCTCTACCAACTCACGTTTGGCAGCATCGCGCACGAAGTCGCTGAAACGACTGTAGCTGGTGTCACCATTCTCAATGTCGCCTTCGCTGAAACCGGGCTGTAAGCGCGTCATCAAATTTTTGATCGATGAAGCTCGGAATGATTTGCCTTCTGTTTGGGCTGATTGGACAGCGTGTACCAACAAATCAAATGCTTGCTCAAGCGTGAGCGGCCCATCTTCTATCGACGATTCTTGCGCTTTGGGGCGGGTGACAATTTGCGGCCGTGCATTTGGCTTATTGTTGATCGTCACTTCCATGCCCGATCCACGCGGAATCACTTGCACCATGCCCCGGCGACGCGCTTCCATGATGAAATCCTTGAACTTCTGGAAGGGGCGGCCGTTGCCATCCATGTACTGGCTTTCATCAAATCCGCCTAGTAGCTCAGACATCTGCGGTTTGAGATGTGCCAACGTCGCTGGCTTGCCCTTCTCCTGCAAAATTTTAATCGTCTGCACCAGTGCATCATAAATGTTGGTCAAACGCCCTTTCGACCGCTTCGGCGCATCCTCGAAAATCTCTTCAACTTCACTGTAGTAGTAGAAATCATCGACCGCTTGCGTCAAGTAATAGGAAGACGAGCCATCGACACCGATAGCGACCACGCGCTTGCCGTACCGTTGTAGCGTGTTGACAAGCGGCATAAAGTCGCGGTCGCCTGTGAGCAAAACAAAGGTGGAGACATCGGGGCGGGTGTGCAGCGTCTCCATCACATGAATCGCCATGTACAGGTCGGCGACATTTTTGCGGGGGGCGTTGACTTGTGTGCTACCTGTTGGCACAAAGATCAGGTCAAACCCACTCGACTGTAGCGCGTACAGCAGGGCGGGTGAAATGTGCGGCAAGCTCCAGTCGGCGAATGCCCGGGCAGCGACAACGCGCCCTAGTTCTTTACATTTGTCGATCAGGGCCTCAAAGTTGGCTTTCTGCTCGAAACGGTTTCTCAGCGAATAGACAATGTTTTCATAATCGAAAAACACAGCGATTAATTCGCGGTCATCTTTTCCATTTTCCACGGTTAATTTCCTTACTTACTTGTATGTTAATTGTTACGTGTACGGATATTTCAACCAACAAACGATTGAGGTGTGATCGCTAAAAGAAGGCAGTGCGGAATTAGGTAGAGCTGGCTTTTGTTTTTCTGGTTCAAAATGATGCAGCCTATTGTTTCTGTTACGGCCGCACAGTTGCAAACTGTTCTATTGTTGCGAGTTGTGACTTACCTGTCACCTTATCAATTCCCCTCTCACATAAAAAAAGTAGTTGGGAATATGAACCTGAAAAAAGTTAAAAACTGCTCTTGCAGATCATGACTGCACTCACAGTAAAAATTCACGTTTCAATGTGTCGGTTATACCGTACAGCTTCATATGATAGCAGAAATACGGCCGAGTTGCTTCAAAATCAATAATAGCGTTGGGTAAACGTCATGATTTTTGTGATGATAACTGGGTGAATACGCCCTTTTACACAGGGAATGATCGGTATAATGGTGGGATGAAAACGGGATTACTGACTTTGTTTGGCTTATTTGTAATGGTAGGGGCAGGAATCGGGTTTGCATGGATGACCGTTTCGGCCGCCGAGACGACATTTGTGGCGCGGATTTATTATGATCAAGTGACCGATATTGAGCAATTGCATCACTACGCTATCGATCTGCATGAATACAACAATCGGGCAGAAAAATATGTGGTGGCAGGTATGTCTAGTCAAACATACGACACGCTGGCGGCCGATGGCTGGCAGGTGGTGCGGGACGACATTGCCAGTACGGCCGTCAATCGCACATGGGACAAACGCTCGGCCGCGCCCGGTACATTTTATGGTGGCTACCGCACCGTCGATACGATGATGGATATTATCAGCAGTACGGCCGCTGCTTATCCCACCATCACCGAAAAAATCGACTATGGCGATAGCTACTGCAAATTAGCCGGGGGCTGTCTGTATGACGGATTGACCATCGACGGCTACGATTTGATGGCGATTCGTGTAGGCAACAAAACAAACGGCATTCCTTCCGGTGATCCTGATCGTCCCGCCCTCATTTTGGTCGCCAGCATTCATCCCCGCGAACTGACCACGGCCGAACAAGCCCTCTTTTTCCTCGACCATCTCGTTAGCAACTACGGCAGCGATCCCGACATCACCACCATTATCGACTGGCACGACATCTACATCATTCCTGTTGCCAATCCCGACGGCCGTTATGTGGTCGAAGTCGTGAACACACCCGGTTCGCAACGCAAAAACGCCCATATCGAATATGACTCTTGTGATGCGTATGGCTGGTCAAACAATGGCCCGCAGCATGGTGTTGATCTCAACCGCAATCACTCTTTTGCATGGAACACAGGCGGCAGTGAAGGGTGGGGGTGTGGGCAGACCTATCGCGGTACAGCCCCTGCATCAGAGCCAGAAACGGCCAGCCTAGAAGCATTTATCGAAAGCATCGTACCAGACCAGCGTGGCGATGCGCTCACCGACGCAGCCCCCAGTGACACACAAGATATTTTGTTGAGCTTCCATTCGTATAGCGACTTGGTGCTTTATCCTTGGGGTAATGTGCTCGATGATGCGCCCAACGCGGCCGGACTGAAGCAGATCAGCGACAAATTTGGCGCAATGACAGGCTATATTTCGCAACGAGGCATTGCACTCTATGCTACCAGCGGCACGACCGATGATTGGAGCTACGGCACATTGGGCTTGCCTAGTTTTACATTTGAGATTGGTAGTTTCTCTGATGGTTTTTTCCCTCCGTACAGTACCGTGCAAACAGAACATTGGGACGAAGTGCGTGACGCTTTGGTGTATGCAGCGCGAATTGCCGCGACACCTTATCAACAAGCGCAAGGGCCTGATGTGACT
>CALECP010000410.1 GCA_937949915.1 uncultured Anaerolineae bacterium | reverse complement strand
GCTGATATTCGCAACCGTTAATCCAGTAGGAACAGATTCTGTAATTATTGCATCACGAGCGGCCGCTTTCAAAATAATATCTGCTACCGACTGATAAATTTGATCGAGATCATCTACCGTCGGTGCTTCAAAATAAGCACCTTCATTACAAGCAAGATCAGGTAGAGAAGCATCAATGTCACTACCTAGCCCAATAGTAAAAACATCTATGCCCGCATCACAAGCCGACTCTACCGCAATTGACGGTGTAGCCCCTGAAAGATTTTGTCCATCAGATAAAACCACAATGGCTTGAGCATTGTCTTGTGGAGGCGCATCTAAAAACAAAACCTCTGCTTCATTGATAGCTGTGCCAATAGCTGTACCTGTAGTTGAACCACTTCGTTGTGGTAAATCGTCTAATAAAGTAACCAAATCTGCCTCACTTGTCTCAAAGCCGAGGATGTCCATATCAAAGGTACCTGCAAAAGCAACAATACCGATGCGATCTGTCGAGAAGTCTAAGCGCTCAAGAAAACTTTTTGCTGCATTAGTAGCTGGTGTTATCCGATCTTCTACAATGCTACAAGAAGCACAGTCATCGTACATACTACCAGAACGATCTACTGCCAAAACCACATCTATACCATCTGTTGCACCGACACATTGCTCTCCAGTCAAGTCAATAGTCACTGTTGCGAATTGATCAGGCTCGACAATGTTGGGTGAAATGGTTCGCGTTCCTGCTGTTAAATCAGTTGGAACGGCTTGTGCCACAATCGTATACATGGCAACTAAAACTAAAGATGGTAGAAAGAAAAACTTGGATTTCATCTTGTAACCTCCTGATGTCACTATTGTAAAGAAGTTTTATCTGTTCTGATTACTTGGCACTTTTTCAGCACCAAACACTACCATATTATAATGAGCTTATGATTTCAATCAAAAAAACCCCGGTCAGCGCACGGCCGACCGGGGTTCAAACAGATAATCTGCTTTTTATTTATTTGTCCGCTCGTTTCAGAACAGGCAAACCGTTTTTGCTTTCCATGACCTGATACCCTTCTGGGACTGCATCTAACGCGCCTTCTTTTTCTTCGCGGGCGAAGAAGTGAATCGCTTGTTGACGGCCGTTTTTCAGGGTTGTCACCTTGCGGTGCAGGATGTATGTATTACCTTTTGAATTTGTGTATGACAATGCCATATTTGTAACCTTCCTTGTAACTGAACACTAAATTTCTTCGGAAAAAACCGAAGGTGGGATACTACATCAATAGCCGCCTAGTGGCAAATCACCAGAGAGAGAAACCGTATTTGGCTCATTTGTACTCATTTTTCGCTCATAATATGGGTGGTGCAACTCGCTGATGGCGCGTAGAAAATGAGTGCTATAATCCTTTCTATGGCGCGTAATTATGTGTTCGTAGATGTGGAAACGACAGGGTTTGATCCCGATTGGGAAAAGATCATCGAAGTGGCGGCCGTGGCAGTCGAAGACGGCGAGATCGTCGATTCGTATGCAACGCTGATCAATCCGGGAAAGAGCATCCCCAGCTTCATTACTGATTTGACCGGGATCGATGACGAAATGGTCGCTGATGCGCCAACGATGGCTTCTGCCAAGTCGCGGCTAAAGCGGGTGATCAAAGACCGGATTGTGGTGGGGCATAATGTCGATTTTGATTTGGGCTTTCTCAAGTCGAACGGGTTGGCGCAGGGCAATATGCGGCTCGATACGGTGACGTTGGCAAGTGTATTGCTGCCGATGATCGGCCGGTATGATCTGGGCTACTTGGTGAAAGTGCTGGAGCTACCGGAAGCAGAAAAGCATCGTGCCGAAGCAGACACCTATCACTGTCTACACCTATTTGAAGCCCTAGAAGCCCATGCGCTGACGATTGACATGGTGCAGCTTGATGAGATTGCGCGGGTAGGGCAAAGCGTGGCGTGGACAGAGACGATGTTCTTCCGCGATGTGATTGCGATGAAGGCACAGAGCGCGTTTTTGTCACCCGAAGGGAAGCGTAAGACGATCAACTTGAATCGCCTGTTTGATGTCGAACCACCGAAGGGAACGCCGCTTGTCCCGGCCGAACATAGCTATGAGGAAGACGAACACGCCCCGGATGAGCCGATTACATATCACCATAATGACGATACAGATGTGTACGAGCCAGAGCCGCCAGAAAATCGGCCGCTCGTTCCGCTCGATGTCAGTATGGTGTCTGATCTGTTGCAGCCCGGCAGCAATTTCAGCTTGCAGTTCCCCGATTTTGAGCCGCGCCAAGAGCAGATCGCCATGGTGCAAGCGGTGGGCGAGTCGTTTAATGCGGCCGAGCATTTGCTGGTGGAAGCGGGAACAGGGACGGGCAAAAGTTTGGCCTATCTGCTTCCGGCCGCTTTTTGGGCGACACAAAATGATCGCCGGGTTGTGATCAGCACCAACACCATTAACCTACAAGACCAACTGGTTTACAAAGATATACCGGTGCTGCTCGACGTATTACCGCTCGATTTTCGGGTCGCCATTCGCAAAGGAAAGAGCAACTACCTGTGTGCGCGGCTGTTTAAGCAGTTGCGGCATCGTGGGCCGCGTGACCGGGACGAGATGGTGCTGTATGCGCGGTTGGTGCTATGGCTGCCTGACTCCGATACGGGGGATGTGAGCGAAATCGCACTGCGTGGCCCGGGCGAACGGATGGCGTGGCGCAAGATCAGCGGGGAGAACGCGCCCTGTTCGACCCAAGAATGTTCGCAAGAGCGCTGTCCGGTGCATATTGCGCGGCGACGGGCAGAGTTGGCGCATATCGTGATTGTCAATCATGCGCTTTTGTTGGCAGATGTGGCGAATCAGAATCATATTTTGCCGTTTTACCGCGATTTGGTGATCGATGAGGCGCACCATTTGGAGAGTGCGGTGACGAGTGGCTTGAGCTTTTCGGCCGACAAGAAATTTTTGTCCCAGATGCTGGCAGAGATCGGCGGCAAAAGTGGTGTGCTGGCGCAATTGCAAAAAAATATCGGGAGTATCGCGGCGGCCGTGGCTGACAAAGTACAGCCTGGGATCGACGCGATTCGAGAAGAGGCTATCGTCACCGACACACAGCTAGAAACATTTTTTGATAGCGTCACCTTTTTCACACGCGATCATTTGCGCGGCAGTGCGAACTTTGCCCAATCGGTACGCCTCACGCAAGCGATCATCAGCAAAGACGGCTGGCAGGACGTGGGGATAGCATGGAAAAATTTTGATGTGCCACTGTCGCGGGTGATCAAGGGGCTGGGCAAATTGGCTGAAATGGTGGCCGACATCGACAACAGCGAACACGATTTGGCCGATGCGGACAATATGCGGGTCGAATTGGTGCGTGTGGCGCGTGACCTGAACGACAACCGCGAAGCGATCACGCGCATCATCACCGAGCCAAGCGGCGACATGATCACATGGGTCGAAGTGTGGAAGGATCGCGTTTCGCTTCATGCAGCTCCCTTGCACGTGGGGCCACTGGTAGAGGAGCATCTTTTCCACCATTTGGACAGCGTGATCATGACATCGGCGACGCTCCGTACCGCGCCACAAGGCCGCTACACGCAGGCTAATTTCGACTATGTACGCGACCGTTTGAACGCCCACGAATGCGCTGAACTGGCGCTCGGTTCTCCGTTCGACTACAAAAAAAATACGTTGCTCTATCTGTGTACCGATATGCCAGAGCCAAAGCAACCGGGCTATCAACGACAGGTGGAACAAGCGATTATCGACATCGGGACGACGCTGAAAGGGCGGACGCTGGTGCTGTTCACATCGAATAAACAGTTGCGCGAGACGGCCGATGCGATCAAAATGCCGTTGCGCGATGCGGGTGTGCAGGTGCTGGCACAAGGGCGGGGCAGTTCGCGCCAAAAGCTGACGGAGCAGTTCAAAACGCCGGGTGCAAATGCTGTCTTGCTGGGTACAAAGTCGTTTTGGGAAGGGGTGGATGTGCCGGGGGACGCGCTGTACGCGGTGGTGATTGTGAAAATGCCGTTTGCTGTGCCGTCTGATCCTGTTGTCGGCGCACGGGGTGAGACGTTTGACAATGAATTTATGGATTACATGATTCCTGAAGCGGTGTTGCAATTCCGGCAAGGATTCGGCCGTCTGATCCGCCGCAAAACGGATGAGGGTGTTGTGGTGGTGCTGGACAAACGGGTGTTGACGAAGCGGTATGGTGAGCTATTTATCAATGCGCTGCCAGAGACGACGCTGCTGCGGCAAAAGGTCGGCCGTCTACCGGAGATTATCACGCGCTGGGTCAATCGGGCTCGGTGAATAATC
>CALECP010000409.1 GCA_937949915.1 uncultured Anaerolineae bacterium | reverse complement strand
CTTTTGGCAAGAGGCACGAGCCGTAGACGTGAACCAGAATGGTGCGGGTTCCAGAGCCATAGAGGCATTGTGCTCGATGGATCAGCATTTCGACACAATGGCGGATGAGGCGTATGCTGGTTTGTTGCAACAATATTTCATCAGCCAAGGGACCAATATGCTTCTTCAGGCGCGGGTTCCAAATGCGTACTTGGCAGCAGCGGCCGCCCCACATGCCATCCCCCAACGAACAGCTTGGGGCAAGGGAAGTCCGGTCGATAAGCTGTGGACTATTCCACCGACCATCGCATCCCCTGCCCCAATCGGATTTTTTTGGGTAATAGCAATGCTGGCAATATCCGTCAAACCAGTCGAATCACAAATCAATGCGCCATGTTTACCTAACGACACCACCACATTGTGTACACCCATAGCGCGAACAGCATCCGCCGCCTCGGCCGGTGTTGCGGCACCTGTCAGAGCCATCGCTTCTTCATCATTCGGCTTGGCCAAAAACGGCCGTGCCGCCAATCCTAAACGCAACGCTTCACCACTCGCATCTAAAATCACCCGGCCGCCAGCCGCCTGGATCGTTTCGATCAACATGCCATAAATCGCTACAGGCACGCCGGGCGGCAAACTACCGGCCAGCACCCAATCATCCCCAGGTGTTGCCAACGCCGCCACCTGAGCAAGCAATTGCGACAATGCCGCCTCGCTAATAGTCGGGCCCGACTCATTCGCCTTGATATACTGTCCATTTTCAGCACTGACAATGCTCGTATTGGTGCGCGTTTCGCCGTCTATCCACGTAAAATCAGTCGCAATTCCGGCCGCATCCAGCTTGCTTTGCAGCATTTCGCCCGTTTTGCCACCCGCGAAACCAAGCGCAACCGATTGACCGCCCAACGCCGCCACCATACGCGACACATTAAACCCTTTGCCGCCCACATCGGCGCGGCTGGTGGTGGCACGGAGAACGGTGTCGTGCGCCAATGCGGGAACAATTAACTCTCTATCGAGTGCCGGGTTAAGGGTTACTGTATAGATCATGCTTGTTCGAGTAAGGCACGTTCGGCCGCCTCTGTCCACGCATTATTTGCGCCCAAATGCTGACCGACATGTGGCAGTTTCTCCGCCAATTCGTCCAAGCCCATCAGGGGCAAACCACTGATTTGTGGAAAGATCACGATCTTGCCGGGATAGCGACTTTCCATCATCGCTTCGATGCCATCCTGCGCCGCTTCGATACCGCCAATAGCAGCAACAGCACGACTAGGTGACAGCGTTCCCGCCATCGCTTTTTCCATCACGGCCGCTTGATCATCAATCGTCAATCCGCTCGTGCCTGTGTATTGCGCGTTCGCCATGTACACATTGCTCACATTGAGTGGGGCCATCGTCCCATTCGGGACACCAGCAAATAGATTGAGCATTCCGTCTGGGTTCATCAACGTGTCAGATTGCGCCATCAGTCCGGCCGAAGGTACACAGACGACAACATCATCCGCACCCAAGCCATCAGTTTCACCCATCACAATATCGCGCAAGGGCGTGGGGCTGCTGACAGGATTGACGACGATCAAACGACGGCCGTTCTCCTCTGCCAATGGCACAAAGCGTTCGTTGAGCGCGTCGATTCGCAATTGATTAAGCTCAGTAGCGATCAGCAATGATGGGCCATCGGGGTGTTCAATAGCGCGTTGTACGTGCATTTGCCCCATTGGGCCACCCGCCCCGATAAAGACGGCCGCGCCCCCCGCTTTGAGTTCACAACGGTTGCGTTCTTCGCCATAAGAGGCAGCAATATCAGCCGTTTGTGTGCCGAGGAAAGCGATATAGTCGTAATGTAAACGGCCGACATCGGCCGAAACCAGCCCATCAAGCGGCTCTTGACCCACCAAGTTGAGCGTTCCGCGTCGCGCAATCCGTTGCGCCACGGCCGACACCATTGCGGCCGACGTGGGAGCTAACATCACCACATCATCAAATCCGGCCGATACGACATCATCCCCAAACGCTGCCACAGCATCGAGCGTCAAGCCATCGCGCACGATCACGTTCGCCCCAGCGGCCGTCAAACACGCCTGTACCGACGCATTGACATCACTGACCACAACCGTTGCAGGCGCATCCAAATAGCTTGACCATTCATACACGCGCTCATCTCCGGGCTGACCGATGATCCACATGCTGCCACCCGCTTTCGGGGTCAAACGACGGCGTTGCGTATACGCTGCCATCACACAGCCCCAGGGTTCGAGCAAGGCCGATTCGGCATAGCCCAAACCATCTGCCAACGGCAACAAACACGCCCCGGCATCTGTTTCCAGTAGCTCTGCACCGATCAAGTGATATTGAATCAGACCGCCTGGAATGGTGTAGCCATAAGCGGTGCTTTTACCGTTTTGGTAAATGTCGGGCTGGACGGCGAGGCGTTGCCCGGCCGTGTAAGTGTCTTGCAAATTTTCACCCACTTCGATGACGGTGATCGCCGCCTCATGCCCTAAACGAGTAGGCTCTTGAGAAAGGTCGCGGTTATACAGTTTGGGGTGATCGCGGCCGAGGCGGATCAGTTTCACATCAGAGAAACACATACCCACGCTGTCTACGCGAACCAGCATCTGGTCGGCGTTTGGCTGGGGCAGATCAACTGCTTCTGGCTCACCATCACGGCCGATGCTCTCTAAGCCGGTACCGTATAAATTCCACGCTAAATTGGTCGTCGGCAGCTCGCGGGCTGCCGACCGATACAAGTCGTAATTTGTTGTTGTCATACTGAAGCTCTTACTTCTTTTGCTGTGGCACACCCTAATGCGGTTTGTGCTATTTTCTCTGCATCCGTCATGGCGGTGGCGCGAATGTTCGCCTTCACGGCCGCAATAGCAACCCCGCTGACGCTCAATTCTGTGACACCAAGACCGATTAAAATCGTTGTTGCTTGGGGATCGGCCGCTAATTCACCACACACGCCGACCCATTTGCCGTGCGCTTTGGCAGCTTGCGCCGTCTTGGCGATCAAGCGGAGTACGGCCGGGTGGAGACCGTCTGATTGTTTTGCCAGCACCGGATGCAAGCGATCCATTGCCAGCGTATATTGTGTTAAATCGTTTGTGCCGACGGAGAAAAAGTCTACTTCGGCGGCAAAGATGTCAGCCATCAGGGCGGCCGACGGCACTTCGATCATGATGCCACATTCGACGTTTGTCACCCCCAATTCATCCTGTACTTTTTGCACCATCGCCCGTGCCATGCGCCATTCAGATAGGTCGCTGACCATCGGGAACATGATACGAATGGGGCCTGCATCGGCCGCATTCAAAAGTGCATGGATTTGATCGCGCAACAAATCAGGCTTTTCCAGTGCCAATCGAATGCCTCGGATACCCAAAAACGGGTTCTCTTCCGGTGGTAGCGGCAGGTAGGATAACGGTTTGTCGCCGCCCACATCGAGCGTCCGAAAGATGACTGGATTACCGTTCATGGCGGTCAAGATGCCACGATAGATCGCTGTTTGCTCATCAATCGTCGGTGGTGTTTCCCGGTCGAGAAACAGAAATTCAGTCCGACACAAGCCAACCCCTTCCGCGCCGTTGGCATACGCTTTTTCAGCATCGGCGACGCTGCCGATGTTGGCAACCACTTCGATGCGTGTTCCGTCGCTGGTACGGGCTTGGTCGTGCGCGGCCGCTTGGGCAGCTTCCGCTCTCTTTCGCAATGTGTCTGCTTCGATTTGCGCCGCTTTCTTCTCATCTTCGGTCGGGTCGAGTGTAATCTGTCCCGTTGCACCGTTGACGATAGAAAAAGTGCCTGTGGTCATCGTTGCGGCCGCTTCGCCAATGCCCATCACGGCCGGAATGCCCAATGAACGCGCCAAAATCGCACTATGCGATGTCTTGCTGCCGCTCACTGTGCAGATCGCCAGCACACGGGAGGTGTCGAGCGTCACCGTATCGGATGGCAGCAATTCGTCTGCCAATAAAATAATCGGTTCGGCAGGCATGTCGGCCCATGGATCGCTCGTTTTGCCAGCCAAAATAGCCAGCACACGGTCGCGCACGTCCCGCACATCGGCCGCTCGTTCTGCCATCAGCGCATTATCCAGTTGGCTCATGCTCTCGGCACGGCCGTCCATTACTTGCTGCCAAGCGTGGGCGGCAGCCGTCTGTTGGTCGATCAATTGATCGGCCGCTTCTTTAATATCGGGATCGCCCAAAATTTCGCTGTGGGCGTGGAAAATTTCAGCATTAGCCCCCAGTTTGGCGGCCGCTTGTATGCTTAATTGTTGGAGATCATCTTGGGCTTGGGCGATGGCGGCCGCTAATTGGGCTTGGTCGGCTGCAACAGATTGAAAAGCGGCCGTGATCGTCTCGGTCTGCCGTTCATATCGCCAAATGCGCCCCATTACCACACCGCTACAAACAGGAATGCCATGCAAGCCGGTGAGTTCTTCAACTGATTCAGTTACTTTTTCTTCAGCTACTTTCGCCTTTGTTGGCTGGGCGGCCGTTTTTGCTTCACCGTTAACGGGCGTATCTACATCTTCACCCAATCCAGACAAGATAGCTTGTTCAATCACAGATGCCGCTTCGACTTCGTCGTCGCCGTCGATGACCACGCTGATCGCCCCATTATGCCGTACGCCCAACGTGAGCAACGACATCATGCTTTTGGCATTAACCGTTTTTGCGCCATGCTGAACAGTGATTTTTGAACGAAACTTCTTGGCAACATTGACTAACTCTTTAGCTGGTCGCGCATGAAGCCCTGTATGATTTCGGATCATCAAATCAAGTTGTTTCACAAATCGCCCCTTGTTTGCTTGTAAGCACCGCGCTGGCGTAGGCTTACTCTAATTCTGGTTGCCGACTGAGTGCGTCTACAATTATCTGTGCATCAGTCGTAGAGATCAGCCGCTCAACGGCCGCTTCATCTTCTACCACCTCAGCCAAATTGGACAAAATAGTGATGTGTTCGTCTGCCTTTGCCGCAATTCCTACCACAAGATACGCGATCTCGTCTTCGTCCTCTCCCCACGAAACACCATTGGGGAACTGCACAACAGAGATGCCTGTACGCTCGATGTCGCCCAAATGATCATACGTGCCATGCGGAATCGACACGCCATTGCCCAAAAACGTAGACATCGTTTGTTCACGCGCCAGCATACCTTCTACATAGCTTGGTGAGACAACACCATTCTGCACCAGCAGTTGCCCCGCTTGCATAATGGCATCTTCTTTGGTGGCGGCCGTTGCGCCTACAGATACCAGATCAATTGTCAAAATATCAGTCATTGTTGTCATCATGCCACCATATTCTTGAGTTCACCATCATTGACAAATGCATTGACAATCGTATCGAAAATCGGGTCATTTAGAAAATGTTTGAAGGTGAGAATCACTGCATCTGGTGCTTTGGAACGCGCCATTTTTGCTAACCCTTCGTGTACCACGATCACGTTTGCATTTTCTGGTACAGCACGGGCAGGCTTGTGCATGATGGTGATACCACTGACTTTAGCCTTCTTCATTTTCTTTTTGAGTGAGTTGACAACCATCAGGCTTGAGCCCATTCCCGCTTCGCAAGCTAAGATGATCGTGTTTACGTTAGATACTGCAATTGCGTCTGTCATTTGTGTCTCCTGTTCGTTAATAGTAATGATATTGATAATGAATCCTGTGTAGGGACACGATTGATCATGTCCCTACACAACAAGGTGATTAACCCAACCCAGGAACGCCTGAGCCAGTGTCGTAGCTTGCTTCTTTGTCGCCAACTTCGTCAGCAATCGGCCGTACTTTCAAAATGATCGTGCCGACGATACAAGATACGATTGCGCCGATGGCGATACCTGTCAGAACAACAAAGTGTTGTCCTTTGGGCATCACTAACAGATAAGCAAAAATTGATCCAGGAGACGGTGGGGCAAGCAAACCAGCATCCATGATAGTAAACCACAGGTCGGCCGCAAAGCCACCAGCAATGACAGATAAGATCATCAGTGGTTTTGCCAACACATAGGGGAAGTAAATCTCATGGATACCACCGAAGAAGTGAATGATGATTGCACCGGGCGCAGATTGTTTCATCAACCCTTTGCCAGCGATCCAGTATGCGCCCAACAAGCCCAAGCCGGGGCCGGGATTTGTTTCCAGTAGGAAGTGAATGGCTTTGCCAGTGTCTTCTGCCGCAACCACACCCAATGGCGAAAGAACACCATGATTGAGCGCGTTATTCATGAATAACACTTTAGCTGGTTCGATGATAAAAGCAGCCAATGGCAATAATTTTGCATCAACTAATGCTTGGACGACGCTACCGAATGCCTCCGTAATACCTTCAACAACAGGGCCAACAATAATTAGTCCCAACATCGCAATGATCGTGCCGAGGATACCGAGCGAAAAGTTGTTGACAAGCATTTCAAAGCCAACAGGTACATGATCTTCCAATGCCTCGTCCAACTTTTTGATCAGCCAGCCACCGAGCGGCCCCATGATCATACCGCCGAGGAACATCGGGATGTCGCTGCCCACGATGACACCCATCGTAGCGATAGCACCGAGGACACCACCGCGTGTGCCGTGGATCATTTTACCGCCGGTATAGCCGATCAAAAGTGGTAGCAGGTTGACGATCATCGGGCCGACAAGTTCGGAAAAACGCTCGCTTGGGATCCAACCTGTGGGAATGAATAACGCTGTGATCAAACCCCATGCAATAAATGCGCCGATGTTTGGGATGATCATACCGGCCATAAAGCCGCCGAATCTTTGTAATTGTTCTCTCATCTTATGTTCTCCTAACTTTTGTTTTTTTCTTCAGTCAATTGTTCGATTGAACACAGCGTTGAGACTGTGCATGTGTGCTGTAGACGGGCGATGCGGGGCATCACACGTCTAGGGTCTTACCAATTTTTTTGTGTACTTCATCGCGCCAGCCATTCTGTGATGAGGGCGATGTCGTCGGTCGATAAATGCGGATGAACTTCGATAATCGGGATAGTGGTCTCAAGGCCGGACAAGGGAACAGTCGTGAGAATGAGATCGCTATCTAGATCGGCCGTATGTATCGAACGGACAGAGATAACTTTTAGTTCGCCCAAACGTTGGAAACGCGCCTTGATACGGGCGACCAACAGTTGGGCAGTGGCCATGCCACTGGGACAAACAACAACGACATTCGGCCGCGCTTTCGGCCGTGCGCGAATGTAGGCTGCCCGCAGAAGCATTGCTAGGTTGACCTGCACATAATATGGCAGTGTCCTTTCCATCATTTGTTCAACAGTGTTGAGTATGTCTTTGGCGATTTGATATTCAAAAGCATATTTTTCAGCAGAAATTGGTTGTTGTGCTTCGTGCGGTAAATACAAGCCAAACCGCATTCGCAAACAAGCCGGGATCAAGTTGGCGGCCAAGCCATCACGCAACGTCGCATCATGTCGCAAAATGGGCAATTCATACGCTTCGCCCACTTGATGCAAAATGGTATCGAATAAAGGCGTGTAGCGCGGATCGAGGTCAATATCACCTGGCCAACGGTTGATCTTCGTGCCAGCAAGTAGGTATTGGACAATGCTGGCAAGCTCGTCTGTATCCTCTACGTCATCCCCCCCCACCATATCAATGGCAGCCTGCCACACTGTCAGTTGACGCAACCACTCTTTTTGCTCCGAGACGGCCGTCAGTCGCTTACCCGCAGCGAAACGCTGTGCTTGGATCGCCAACGCCAACGCAATATGCAATACGGCATGATCGGAAAAACGCATCCCCAATGTCGCTTCTGCACGAGCGATCTGCTCCATGCCGAGGCGGACATTGTGCTGAGAGGTAGTTGTTTCAATTTGTTGCAGTATGGTCAGCAAATGAGTGTCGGCCGCAAGCCTAAATTGGAGGCCGTTGGTATAGGAGAGTTCCCAC
The DNA here is from genome assembly GCA_937949915.1 of uncultured Anaerolineae bacterium. Lineage (GTDB taxonomy): Bacteria > Chloroflexota > Anaerolineae > Promineifilales > Promineifilaceae > CALECP01. The sequence goes on along the minus strand of CALECP010000409.1, from coordinate 3,503 downwards.
AACGACTCAGCAAAAGGGGTGTCGCCAGCGTAGAGGGCAGCCAGCGCAAACCGTTTTGCTTGTTCATGGCCGTCCAGCCATGTGCCATAGTTGGCTTTGCGTTTGATCGTTAGCCCGAAAGCCTGTAACCATACCCCAACCGCATCTAAGTCTTTCAGCACAGTGGTGCGCGATGCCCCAACAATCGTCTGAAAATTTTCGAGGATATGCTGGCTAGACGCATTGAGCAAAACAAAGGCAATAATTTGACGGCGTTGTTCGGCCGACAACACAATTTCGGCGTTGAGTGCAACATCGGCGAGTAACGACTGCCGAACTGCATCATCACATACCAACGAAACCCCCACACCCGGTGTCAACTGCACGGCCGCGCCATACAGCAGCAGCCAGCGTTCCAGCCCTTTCAGACTGTAGTTGATCTGCCGCGATGTCACATCGAGTTGCGCGGCAATAGTCGCTGTTGCCAACGGCGACTCGGAACGCATCAGCGTATGCAATATGTCACGCTGTCTCGTCGTTAAAGGGGGCATATAAAGGGTTGGGAGTGGTGCGAGCAAACGATATGTCTCCTCTTGATTCGCCTCTAGTGTGTATGGTTCGTGCGCAGATACCTTATTATCAAACACAAAGCATCTTTTGTTTACAATATACAATACATTATAAACATGTTTTAGGCATTATAAACAGTTTGACATATCTATCTTTTTCAAATGCGTTGTGACAATTGTGTATGATTCGGGCGATTTTAGAATCGGAACACGCGCATGATGATAAAAACTGATTATTTTGGCAGACGATGCTCTAAGTGGGCGATGAACCAAGTCATCACCGTTTGTGATACGCCTGCACGTGCGCCAAACGCTAATTTACGGCCGACAGCGTCCAACGGATAAATCTCTATCGACACATCGGTTAAGTCGGCCGCAGACGCAACGATAGTCGCCGTCAAGTGTGTGCGATCTCCCAACACCTTGCCCAAAATAGTCTTGTGAAATGTTCCTTTTAGGGTGGTAGCACCTCCGGCCGATTGCTGATCTTTCAGCTTGCCTTCTAATCCGTCAATTGCGCCAATAGCAGCTTTGACAACTGTATCCGCCGCGAAGTTATATTGTTTGTTTTCTGTGGTTGTGTACGACATGCTCCGCATTATGCCAGATCAAAGGATAAAAGCGACACATCTATCTGTGATACAAAAGTTGTGACAATTGTATATGATTACCAGCCAGTGCTTGTTTGAATTGACCATATATGACAAAAGAGCATGTTTAGATCGTTAATCTAACGGCAGCAATCCACGCTGATAGCCCAATGAAACGGCCGCGGCCCGATCTTTCACATCCAACTTGTGATAGATATTTACTAAATGCGTTTTCACTGTCGCTTCGCTAATGTGCAAGTCACGGCCGATAGCTTTGTTGCTCCCGCCTGCTGCCAGAAGCAATAGCACTTGCAATTCACGATCACTCAACCGCTTCTGGGTCGGCTCTTGTGCAGCTTGTTTCAAACGCTCTGCCACGGCCGGAGCAAATGCAGGCACGCCATTGATCACAGAGCGCACACCAGCAAACAACGTCTCGCGTTTTGTATCTTTGAGTAAATATCCATCGGCACCCGCATCGAGCGCACGGGCAATATGCTCGTCTGTTTCCCACGTCGTCAAAATCAAAATATGGACAGGCAATTGCTTTTCACGCATCGTCGCCACGGCCGTCACCCCATCCCCCTCTGGCATTCGCAAGTCTATCAGCACCACATCGGGCTGCAACAGTTCTGCTTGCTGCACGGCCGTCACCCCGTCGGCCGCCTCACCGACCACCTCAAAATCAGGCTGCCCACTCAGAACCCCTTTTAACCCTTCACGCACCAACATGTGGTCATCTACAATCAATATACGAATCATCTATTTTTCCCGAATACATTCTCACAAATCAGATCGACAGTCGCCATTGCCGACCCCGAAATATAGTACGCTTATAATCATTCTGCTGCTATCAGATACAAGGTATCAAAATAATGATCTTCCTCAAAGTGTCTGATTTTATCACATCCTCCTTCTCGATTTCCCCTGGCAAATTGTTGGATGGCTGCAACGATCTGTGTGAAAGTGCGTAAAGGGTCTGTATACTTCGGCCGTGCATACGCTTGGTAGGTGACGGCCGTACAAAAATTTGGTTGCCTGGAGAAAACAAATGAGTGAAGAAAACATTGCAAAACTAAAAGAACAAAAAGGTTTTTTCGGGATGCTCAAGAGCGTCCTTCTCGATCCATTTGAAGCGTTTGAATCGCTGCGTGACAATGCCTCAAAAAGCTGGCTCATCTGGGCATTGCTCTGCCTCATCATCGGTGGGCTAGTGGGCTACGCCGTCGCCCAGATCACCAGCGAAATGGCAATGGCTGTTTTCGAAGAGCAAATGGCGGGGCAAGAAGGAGGCCCGGCAATGGAAACAATCGCCACCTTTACAATGATTTCAACAGTGGGCGCGGCCGTTATCGGCCCTATTTTAGGATGGGTGTTATGGGGATCATTGATGCACATTATCGCCAGTATTTTTGGTGGGCAAGGCAGCATCGGCAAAACGATTATCGTGGCAATTTGGGCGCATGTGCCGTTTGCTATTCGCAATTTAATTACGGCCGCCTATGTCTTCACCACAGGCAACATCGAAATGCCCAGCATTGGCCCCGCCGCACTGCTCAACAACCCAATGGCAGATATGATGTCCGGCAATTTTGATGCGGCCGCCATGGCCGAAGTTAGCGCAACGGATAGCGTCGTCTACACCCTCGCGTCTGCTATCGACATCTTCGCTATTTGGCGTATCCTCCTATTGATCGTCGGGTTGTCTGTCATCAGCCGTCTCAGTAGAGGCAAATCAGCCTTCATCGTCCTCATCATCTGGGTACTAGGCCTCGCCCTCACCATCGCGCCGACCATTCTCTTTAGCGGCGGCGGCTTTGGCCCACCTGCATAACAAACCAATATGGCACTCATCGAAGTCCGCGACCTCCACCGCTTTTACCAAATGGGCGACGAAACGGTTCGCGCCCTCAACGGCGTTGACCTCAGCATCGAACCGGGCGAATTTGTCGCCATCGTCGGGTCATCTGGCTCAGGCAAATCAACCTTGCTCTACCTGCTGGGCGGCATGGATCAGCCCACATCTGGTACGGTGACCATCAACGATGAAAACATCACCACGATGGACGCAAACTCATTGGCAAAATTTCGCCAGCGCACCATCGGCTTTATCTTCCAGAGCTTTAACCTGATCTCTAGCATGACCGCCAGCCAAAACGTCGAATTTCCGATGGTGTTCGCCGGGGCAAAGCCCAAAATACGCCGCGCACGTGCCGTCGAGCTGCTCAGTTCGGTGGGGCTGGGCGAACGGGTTGACCACAAACCGACCGAGCTATCGGGTGGACAACAGCAACGTGTGGCGATCTCGCGTGCGCTGGTCAACGACCCCAAAATTATCCTTGCAGACGAGCCAACCGGGAATCTC
>CALECP010000408.1 GCA_937949915.1 uncultured Anaerolineae bacterium | reverse complement strand
ATCCAAGCGATGTCGGCCGCCAACTTCTCTTTGTTTGCCGGAATGAAATGCCCGATTTGCTCCCCGCCCGACTCTTCTTCTCCTTCCAACAAAAATTTGACATTGATCGGGACGCTGCCGGTGCTTTGCAGGTACGCTTCGACCGCTTTGATCAAGATCAGTGTCTGCCCTTTGTCGTCCGATGCACCCCGTGCATACAGATAATTGTCGCGCACGGCCGGATTAAACGGATCAGACTCCCACAGATCAAGCGGCTCGGCCGGTTGCACATCGAAATGACCATAGAACAGCACCGTAGGCGCCCCTTCTGCATGGAGCCAGTCGGCATAAACGAGCGGGTGTCCGTCTGTTTCGATCACGTCTACGTTCTCTAGTCCGGCGGTACGCATGTTGCTGGCGACCCATTCGGCCGCTTCACGCACGTCGGCCGCATGTTCTGGTACGGCACTAACGCTCGGAATCTTGAGTAATTCGATCAATTCAGCTTGATATTGGGCAGGATGTTGTTGTGCATAAGCAATTGCTTTGTGTGGCATCACGGTTCACTCCATTCTGTTATAATTTGTACTTTAGTAGGAATTATAGAACATGGCACAAAGTGACGCATTGAACCACATTGAAAGTATGCTGTTTGTCGCAAGCGAACCGGTGCAGCCCAAGCGATTGGCGCAAGCATTGGATATGCGGCCGAAACAGGTTGAAAAGCTGCTGTACAAGCTACAAGAGCAATATGTTGAGCGCGGTCTCAATCTGCAATGGACAGAGCAGGGGGTACAGCTAACAACCGCACCCGAATCGGCCCCGATGGTAGAGACGTTCTTGGGGCTGGCGGCGACGACGCGCCTAAGCAACGCGGCGCAAGAGGTGCTGGCGATTATCGCGTATTCGCAGCCCGTCACCCGGCCGCAAGTTGATCAGATTCGGGGGGTCAATTCAGATGGCGCATTGCGTAAGTTGCTGCAATTTGGGCTAATAGATGATGTCGGCCGCATGGATGCACCGGGACGGCCGATTCTGTACGGCACAACGGCCGCCTTTCTCCAACATTTCGGCCTCGATATGATAGACGATTTGCCACCTTTGCCTGAGCCAGAAGAGATAGAAAGCCTTTCAGCCAGTCAGCCAGTCAGCTAGTCAGCCTTATACTTTCCCAACCGGATGCACTTTGGCAACAAGCTATTTTTATACCAATCATCAAGTTTGAGTATCCATCTTGGCTGATAGCTAACCAGCAACTACGTGAGTAGTTATGTCTACTCTTTATAATCTGGGTGATCGACATCCACTTTGGTGAACCCGCGCGTCATTAAATAAAAGCCATACAAAATCGCGCCAATGCTGCCGATGAGCAGTAGCCATGACAGGATGCTTTCTAGCGGAGAAAGGAGCATGATTCCGATGAGAAATGTCGTGCCGATGGCGAGGAGGACGATACCGATGTTATTTTTTGTCTCGTATTTCATGGGATAGATTATGACAAATTTTCGCGCTTTTTGTAATTTTGCGTCCCACTCGTGACGATAACAATTTCAGCCGAATAAATAGAACAAATCTCGGTGATTAATGATGGGTGCTGCCGCGCTGTAGCCCCACCAGCACACGTGCATAGCTATCGAGGTCGTCTAGCACTTTGCCAGCACCCCGCGCCACACAGGTCAGCGAATCTTCTGCTACCCATGTGCGGATTTTGACTGTATCTTCGATTCTGTCTGCCAAGCCTTTGATCTGTGCGCCACCGCCCGCGAGACAAATGCCAGACTCCATCAGGTCGGCGACCAGTTCGGGGGGTGTTTCGTCGATGGCATCTTTGACGGTATCGACGATGATGTTGACGGAGGGGGCTATCGCTTCGCGTAGCTCGATGCTGCTCATTTCGATAGATTGCGGCAGCCCACTGATCAAGTTCCGGCCGCGCAATGTCATCGTCCGTTCTTCTGCTAATGGGAAGGCTGACCCGATGGCGATTTTGGCGCGTTCTGCCATCCGTTCGCCGATCAGCAAATTGTACTTGCTGCGGGCGTATTGCATGATGTCTTCGTCCATTTCGTCACCCGCCACCCGAATAGAGCGACTGATGACGATGCCGCCCATTGAAAAGACGGCCACTTCTGTTGTGCCACCGCCAATATCGACGATCATGCTGCCGCGAGATTCGATGATCGGCAGACCCGCCCCAATGGCGGCCGCCATCGGCTCTTCTATTAAGTAGGCGGCGCGTGCGCCTGCCTGAATCGTCGCATCGTAAACAGCGCGTTTCTCTACTTCGGTCACGCCGCTGGGAATGCCGACGACGACACGCGGCCGGGGAAATGGCACGATCATTTGCTCGTGCGTCTTTTTGATAAAGTAGTCGAGCATCGCTTCGGTAATCTCAAATTCGGAGATCACACCATCGCGCAACGGCCGGATCGCAACAATGTCGGCCGGAGTACGGCCGACCATCTCACGCGCCTCTGCGCCGATTGCCAATGGCTTGCGGGTACGCTTGTTGATCGCCACCCATGATGGCTCATTGATCACGATCCCTTGATCGCGGATGCAGACTAATGTGTTGGCAGTTCCCAAGTCGATGCCGATGTCGAGCGACATCAAACCGAGAAACCAGTCGAGCGGTCTAAACAATGTCAGTTTCCTTTGCAATAAATAGCTTCAATTTACCCATTTTGGGGAAATATATCTATCGGACAGGATATTGTACCACTTTTTGTTGTGTGCGTTCCAAAAATAAACAGATTCGTGATCGGTCGTTATGCGTGAATCTGAAGCAGATCACTTTCTTACCCGTCGTTTATTGCAATTGATTCCTACAATGTTTATGATGCACACATGGCTTATCATGCAATGTTCCCCAATCTCGTGTACGACGAGAAAGAAAATCATGTTGAAGTGGCGTATGTCGGTGGCGACGCGCATTATGTAATCGACGATATGGGCTTTAAGCGACATATTTCGGCCGAAGCGCTGGATCGTGAGATCGTGACGATCATGATGGAGCAACTACAGGGCAACCAAGATATGGCGGTTGACCAAGCGTTGCGGATGATGGGGCAAGATGATCTTTTTACAAAAGCGGCCGTCGATGCTCAAATCCGTAACACCACCGTCGAAGATGTCGTCGGACAGATGATCCCCCCGCAAGCGCGTGAAATGATGGCGATGATGGGCTTCAAAATCATCGTCAACTATCACGGCGAACTGGTCAAATTTGACCAACCAGCCATGCCGATGGACGGCGACGGCGATTACTAATCAGCTTTTTTGAACGCTGAAGCGTGATCGATCCGGCCGTATGCCATCGCCCCTTTTGTCGTGATGGTCGCGGCCGGGAGTTGTGCCGCCAGTTGCGCGGCCGACCACACCCCACCCACTTCCCCCATTTTGTTCAATCGCATCAGCATCCGTTGCGCCCGTGCCGATTCGGCGACGAGGCTCGAAAAGTAGAGTGTGCCTGTCTCTGTCAGATAGGTTTGCAGTTCGGCCGCGAATGCAGCGACATCGGCGAAAATATGGAACATGCCAAATGACCCGACGGTGCTAAATGTGTCCGGCCGGAACGGCAAATCGCGCACGTCTGCTTGCAAAAAAATAATGTTGTCTGGCTGGGTGTGCGTGTGTTGCAGCAGTCGTTTTTGTGCTTGCTGCAACATGCCCAGCGAAATATCAGTCAACACACAAACGCGCTTTGTGTTCGCATAGACGGTGGCGGTCGAGACGAGCGAGCCACACCCTGCATCAAGATGCAGTTGCCCTGCCGTACCGACTGCCTGCGCTGCAAATTGTGTATACGCGGCCGGATGTGTCCCCCACATCAAGCGGTTATAGAGACGGCTGCCGATCATGCGATCATACATTTTGGCATAGCGGTCATACCGTTGGTCGGCCGCGTCTGGCAGGGTGGAGTAGATGCCCGGTACGGGGGAGAAGAGCGGCCGATCTTGTTGGATGAGCGAGGCTAATTGATTCATTTTTTACCTGATTTTTATCCGATGGCGACGAGCAAGGCGGACAAGGAGATCGCAACGCATAACGGTGAGTAAAAGTAGGTATCTTTGCGTCCAAATTCTGTGTTGCGAACGCGCTTGAACAGACCGACATACTTAAATTCGCCGATAGCGCGGATGGCGAATACGGCCGCCAAGCCCCACACTGCAATCGGCGCGACTGTATCGAAAATGGGGAGGCGAATGAGAGCCAGATCGCACAGGACGAGCAAGGTAGCGCACAGCAGCGCGGCCGCGACAACAAATGTGGCGATAGGCGGCGGCGTGAAGGTGAAAATATCGCCATCCGGCCGGGTGGGGAAAACGCCCGTGCTGCCCCATCGGCCGCCAAATGCCCAATAAACGTGTAATGCGCTAAGGCTGGCCAAGACGGCCGCGAGTAAAACACCAATGATCGTTATCATGCGATTTGTACCTCTCGTTTTGGTTGGCTTTGAGCGCGGCCGAACAGTGCCAGCACGACGACCAAGGCTAATGCCATCCACCCAAAAGAGGGTTGACCGCCATTGAGCATGAAGTTGCCCACGGCCGGAAGACCATACAGCGCACACAAAACCCAGATGATCCAATTTCGCGCTTGCTGCGAGTCGATTCTGGCGGCCGCAAAGAGTAGCACGCCGCCCATCAACCAGCCCATCGTCCCGATTTGAAAGGTGGCGCGTACCAGTGCCATGTCGGCCGCTTCTAATGGCAACGCTTGCATCATTTCATCGCCCAGGATGCCATGATAGATCGCTGTCGTAACGGCGAGCAGACTTGATGTGTAGAGGGCAGTTTGTTTGATCATGATTGTCTCCATTTTTTGGTTAATTACCCAACCATACAGTTGTGTATGTTTGCTTGCGAAGATGATAGCATCTATACGATTGCTTGTCAATACACAACTGTATGGTACGCTTGTGGCACGATGAGTACAAACAGATTGACAAGGACACAATGGCTTGATCACGGGCTGCACACATTGGCGGCCGAAGGATTTACAGCCCTGAAGGCAGACACTTTAGCTAAGTCGCTGGGGGTGTCGCGGGGCAGTTTTTATTGGCATTTCAAGAATTTGGCACACTTTCATTCGGCCGTTCTCGGCCGGTGGCAGGCGTTGACTGTCGCGGGGACGATAGCGGATGTAGAGGCGGAGAATGTGTCGCCGATAGACCGCTTGCGCCATTTGATCACTATCGCTGCCACCAGCGATCCATCTTTGGTGCAAGCGATTCGTGCATGGGCGTATAACGATCCGGCCGTGCGGGCGGCGACTGCCCAGATCGATGAGCAGCGTTTGGGGTATGTGCAGCAGCTTTTGCAGGCGATGGGTTTGGATGAGGCGGTCGCACAGCGACGGGCGTGGGTGATCTACAGCAGCTATTTGGGTCAAATCATGCTGGGGAAAACAATGGCGGCCGAGGAGCAGACCGCCATTATCGATCACCTGATACAGTTTGCACGGCCGCACTAAATTGAAACAGTGTTTCAGTAGGTCAGTAAATCAGTGTGTCAGTTTGATTTTTCGCACCTAAATATCGTGTTTTCATCTTTATGTGTGGCGACAATGTGGCGAAACCAACAAGATAAACTGTTTGCGGCCGACTGATAGACTAAGAAACTGAATAACTGAAAAACCGTGACTAAATTGACGCAAGCATTGCCCATATATGTACAGTGACCGATAATACAGGCAGAAATAATCAACCAAACACAGGTATAACTGCCTGAGACGACCAAAATGGAGATTAACATGCAACGTAATCATGTAACTGTTGCCCTGACGGGCGCGGCCGGAAATATCGGCTACGCCATGCTACCCCGCCTTGCTTCTGGTGAAGTATTTGGCCCTGATACCACTGTCGAACTGCGCTTGCTCGAAATCACCCCTGCGCTGGGTGCGCTCGAAGGTGTGGCGATGGAAATGAATGACTGCGCGTTTCCGTTGTTGACCAAGATGGTGTTGACCGATGATGTGGAAGAGGCGTTTGATGGGATTAATTGGGGCTTATTTGTAGGCGCAAAACCACGTGGCAAAGGGATGCTGCGCGGCGATTTGATTTTGGGTAATGGCCCTATTTTTACGGGGCAGGGGAAAGCACTCAACAAAGCGGCCGATGATGTGCGTGTGATTGTTGTGGGCAACCCGGCCAACACAAACGCGCTGATCGCCATGAGCAACAGCGATGTGCCAAACGACCGTTTTGCCGCACTCACACGCCTCGACCAAAATCGGGCGATGAGCCAGCTTGCTGCCAAAGCGGGTGTGGCTGTCAGCGAAGTGACCAACGTCGCCATCTTTGGCAACCACAGCAAAACGATGTACCCAGATGCAGAAAATGCGTTGATCGGTGGCAAGCCAGTATATGATGTGATCGATGATCACGATTGGCTACGGGGCGATTTTATTTCAACTGTGCAAGGGCGCGGCAAAGCGGTGATCGATGCGCGGGGCAAATCGTCTGCGATGTCGGCCGCCAGTGCGGCTCTCGATCATGTGATGAGCGTAGAACGGCCGACTCCGGCCGGACAACATTTTGCGGCCGCTGTTCTGTCCGACGGCAGCTATGGCATCAGCGAAGGCATCATCTACTCCTTCCCCGTCACCAGCGACGACAATGGCAACCTAGAGATCGTGCAAGGGTTGACCATCAGCGACTTCGGCCGTGAAAAAATGAAAGCGACCGAGGCAGAATTGCTAGAAGAAAAGCAAGTGGTCAGCGACGCTGGCCTGTTGTAATTTCTTCGCTTTTGTAGAGACGCAAAATCTTGCGTCTCTTTCTTAGGGCAATCGCTTGAAAATGAAATTTAATCAACTACCACCACTTATGGTGGTGGTATGTATATGATGCACCTAGAAGATGCCTAGTACACATTGGCTTAAATGAACATGCGATATAATAGTTGCATGATGATTAAATCAAAGGGTCGATACCCAACCGAGATCGCAGCAACTGAATTGCAAAAACAGCTATTGGAACAAATCGCTCAAGGGAGACAACT
>CALECP010000407.1 GCA_937949915.1 uncultured Anaerolineae bacterium | reverse complement strand
GCTCAAATTGAGATGACCAGATAACGTAAATAAGCGAACCCGTGTTGGTTGGGGTTTTGGAGGGGGCGATTTCTCCTTCTTCAGGTCACGCTAACACTTTCGAGAGTATGCGGAATTTACAGAAAGAATGTTGCATGATCTTTGGCATCGTGCTAGGCGGTGGTGAGCCAACCGCCATGTTAGATACAGTGAGTTCTATTTTTATATTTCTGTTGATCCCAATCATATTCATTGTATATGGTTTTCTATTGCCTGCTCTCCACGTCAACTACATACGTCATGGCACTTTCAGATCGTGTTTTCAACTACGCCACCTTAAGTCGATTATTGTTAAACATTGGAAATCTTTGTTATTAATTGCATTGTCTACAATGGGTATTTCGGCCATTTTGAATGTCGCTATACTCACTGCCATGATCAATATAACCACTCAGATCGTTCTAACTTTTGTTCTTGGTCTTACCTATGCTCCATGGATGCGGTTTGTGTCAGGGCATTTGTATGGTCAAGTGGCGACGATGGTCGATCTCGATAAACTAGCCGCGGCCGACCAATAAGGCTAAATCGTTTGTCCATTTTTGCAATCATAATACCCGTAATTGGAAATCCAATTGCGGGTATTTGTTATTTTCAGGCAACGTCCTATGGCACTGTTGCGGCTTAAGATTGCGCTATGTTATCATTGAGTCGAGATTGTGAAATAAAACACGAGTAGAAGCAGTATCCTTTTGCTTCGGTTGATTATGAAAAACGACAATGTTGTCAGTGGTATTCCAGATATAGTGATCGGCCGATTACCGGTCTACCTCCGTGCGCTTACCCATTTAGCAGAAAGCGGCAAAATGAACACCTCCTCCCACGAGCTCGGCCGACGGCTAGGCATCAGCTCTGCCCAAATCCGCAAAGATCTCTCCCACTTCGGTGAGTTTGGTAAACAAGGCACTGGCTACAACATCAGCTACCTGATCGACCAACTGCTCCAAATCCTCAAGCTCGACCAAGAGTGGCCGGTTGCCATTGTCGGGGCTGGTTTTCTCGGTCACGCCCTCGCCCATTACCAGGGTTTCAAACATCGCGGTTTTGTCATGCGCTGGGTATTTGACATCGACGAGAGCAAAGTGGGCGACGAAATGGATGGCATGGTCGTCCAACATCTGTCCGATCTGCCGCTCGTCGCGGAACGCGAAGGGATCAAAATGGCAATTATTGCCGTCCCCGTCAACGCCGCACAAAACGTTGCAGACCGTTTAGTCGCCTGTAACATTAATGCTATATTAAATTATGCACCGATAAATCTCTCTGTCCCCCCTAATGTGCATATTCAATACAGCGATCCAGTTGTGCAAATGCAGCATATGACGTATTATCTATCTTAGAGTTGAAGATATACAGTTTGTTTATTGAAATTATTTACTGTTCATTCCTCCTTGTTTTTCTGCCTCGACCGACTGCCAATTGGCAGTCGGTCTTTTTTTTTATAAGACGCGAGATTTTGAGAGGCGCAAAATCTTGCCCACCCCTACACTCTATAAAACAAACAAATCATCGGCCGACAATTCACGTCGCACTTTTTTGAGAAATTGATTATAAGCACGAAAGCGCTCTTTGGCGGCGCGTTTGGCTGGCTGGGTGTGCATACTGGCAACTGTCTTTTTGCGGTAGTCGGCCGATTTTAGGCGAGCGATCATATCATCTGTCGTCGTCGTTCGGCCGCGCAGCACATCCGCCCCTGTCCAATGCAAAAGAGCGGTCAGCCCAATTTTGGTCAGCTTGTCCGCGTCCCACAGCACCTGTGCTTCTAGGTTGGTCAATGGCGTGTCTCGCCACAGTCCCATGTGTTGTTCGATGGCGGCCGCTACCGCATCGATCTTCTTCTTGGGGAAATCGGTTTTCGTCAAAAATTTACGCGCATACTTCCCACCTTCTTTGGGATGGCGGTCGCCCGTCTCCTTGCGAATGTCGTGCAGCCACGCGGCCGCCTCTACTACATCACAATCAGCCCCCGTCAGCTTCGCCAGCTTGACCGCACACACTACCACCGCCTGCACATGTTCCCATCTATAGTTAAAGCCGCTATCGGCCGACGCTTGCGCCCGTGCAGCCTCATACATCACGCGCCGCACTTCGCCTCGCCAATCTGGTTTTTTACTTTTACCCATAATAATTGCTATACACCGATTTATTCACCGGACTGTTCTAACTCATTTTCTGTTTCTTTTTCAATTTGCCACGGAAATGGCGTTGAATCAATTGCATAATACTGTTCGATGATACGCCGAAAAACAGGGGCTGCAATAGCCGATCCTTCCCCCGCGTTCTCGATGATGATAGCAATGGCGATCTCTGGCTCTTCAAAGGGAGCGTACCCGGTGAACCATGAATGCGGCTCTGTGTTTTCGCCAGCCACTTCGGCCGTGCCTGTTTTTCCGGCCGTCGTCACCGGCAGACCGCGCATTTTATCAACGGCCGTTCCCCAGCCGCCACTCGTCACATCATTTAGCCCCTGCTGAATCGCGGTAACATGCTCGGCCGAAAGTGGGAGTTCGCTCATCACCACCGGCTGGATAATTTGCTCCGGCGCATACTGATTGCCCTCGATCCGGTCGATGATGTTGGGATGATACACCGTGCCACCGTTCGCAATCGCGGCCGTCATATTGGCTATTTGCAACGGAGTCGCCGTCGTGAATCCCTGCCCAATCGCCATATTGACCGCATCACCCGGCCCCCATCCTTCGCCAAACGCTTGCCGCTTCCAGTCAGGATCAGGCATCACACCGGGCAATTCGGCAAGCTGGAGAGCGCTCACATCCCCCAGCCCAAAAGAACGTGCCATATCAGCCATAAAGTACGGATCATCCTGACCCAGCGTATAGCCGATTTCGTAGGAATAGGTGTTGCAAGATTGCGTCAACGCCTCGACGAGGGTGACTGTGCCATGTCCCTCCTCCTTCCAATCTTCGAAGACACGGGGCTGCAACCGATACCATGCGCCACTACACGCATACGGCGTTTGCGCCTTGAACTTTTCGGAATGCAATCCGGCCGACATCGTGACAATTTTGAAGGTAGAACCGGGCGGATAGGCAGACTGAATGGCGCGATTGACCAGCGGCCGAGACGGGCTATTGAGCAACGAAGTGATGATGTCGCTGCTGTCAGTGCGGAGCGGATTAAACACATCGGGATCAAACGTCGGGTAGCTTGCCATCGCCCGAATAGCCCCACTGTTCACGTCGAGAACGACAATCGCCCCGGCCGACCCCACACCGTGCGTCGTAATCGCTTCTTCTAATGTTTGCTGCACTTGCAATTGGAACGCGCTATCAAACGTCGTGTGTACCACGCGGCCCGGTTGCACGTCCACCTCAGCGATCACGCGCACCTCTTCACCTAGCGCACTGATCAACGACAGTTTGCCACCCCGTTTGCCATTGAGAAATGGCTCGGCCGCCAATTCCAACCCGTTCAGCCCTACTTTTTCGTCCCGCCTGTACCCTTGCGCTTCAAAATCTGGCCACCGCTCCGGGCTGATCTCACCCACTTGCCCCAGCAGATGCGGCGCGATTTTCTCACCATTGGTCATCCGCACGACACGCTGATTATTGACCAGCCCTTTGCCAAAAAACGGCTGCACCAGATCATAATTTTCTTCTAGCTTTCCGGCCGGGAGCAAACCGAGCGGGATGTACCATTCGGGCGGCAGATCAGCATAGATCGCTTGGATCGCTTCCGGTGTGCGGCCGAGCAGCGTACTGATCGCTTGCAAAAACGCCGCCTCATCTTCCAGCTTGCTAGGCACAACACCGATGGTGACACCATTGCCCTGAAACGATAATTTCATGTCGCCGCGATCATGGAGCGGAGCGCGGGAGGGTGCGGTTGTCGTTAATTTGAGTGTGCCACCGTCCGCCATTTCTGGCAGCAGCAATGTTTGCGCCCACACGATTGCCCAGCGGCCGCTCTCCCACACAAGCGGCACCGTATGTTCGCGTACCAGTGTCCCCGTCACGGCCGTTTCCCAACTGACGCGCATCGTCATTTCGGCCGTGCGTTCATCAGATCGCTGTGCCGCCAACGGCTGGGTCGTCACCTTATTGACCCGTGCTTCTGTCATCGCATCCGCATAGATGCTCACAAAATCAGCGATGCCGATGAGCCGCCGACTGCCATCAGACAACAGCGAATACATCCCTTCATAATCCTCATTTTCCCAGGCGCGATAAAACGCCAGCGCTGTCCCCGTTGGATCGCCCGGTTCTTGGGTGGGGGCGGCCGTGGGAATGGTAATCGCTATCGTCGGGACAAGTTCGTAGGAATCGCGGATAGGGGTGTTGCCGCAAGCAGTTAGTAGAATGAGAATGAGCAAAAGGGAGAAAGTTGAAAATTTTTCCACAAAGGGAAGCCATGCACGTGTGTCAATCGCCACCAGTGCGATTGACACCTAATAGATCAGTCGATTTGCCACGCTGTGCCGTCTGCACCATCGAGCAACGAAATACCCATCGCTTTTAGACGATCACGAATTTGGTCAGATGCGGCCCAATTTTTCTCGGCGCGGGCTGTGTTGCGAAGGTCGATGAGCAAGCGGAGCAGGTCGCCTTCACGATTGCCATTGCTATCGTCGCTGATGTCGTCTGGCACAATGCCGAGGACACCGCCGCCCAATGTGCGGTAAAGCGTGTCAATCGCCGCCAAGCTATCTGCGCTATACGCTGTGCCGTCACTCAACAAGCTATTGACTTTGCGCGTTAGCTCTTGCAGCGAGGCAATGGCGGCCGGGGCATTAAAATCGTCGTCCATTTTAGCGGTAAAGGCAGCCGCCGCTTCGTCAGCAATAGCGACGATGGCAGGATCGGCCGCTCCGGCCGGGGCGTTCCGCATCCGTTCACGCAATGAACTAACAGCGCTCCAAATCCGTTTCCATCCCTTGTCGGCCGCTTCCAGTGCATCGCCACTAAAATCAATCGGGTTGGAATAATGGCTGGTCAGCATGAAATAGCGAATCGATTCCGGCCGATAATTTGCCAGTGCGTCGATAATCGACAATCCATTGCCCAAGCTCTTGCTCATTTTCACGCCATCGCGGGTTAACGAACCGGTCAGCATCCAATAGTTGCTGAACGCCTCGCCGTGAGCGCACTCAGACTGGGCGATCTCACAATCATTATGCGGGAAGATATTGTCGATGCCGCCGCCGTGAATATCGAACGTCGTACCGAGATATTTAACGGCCATCGCCGAGCATTCGATGTGCCAGCCCGGATACCCCATGCCCCAGGGACTGTCCCATTGCATGATGTGTCCTTCATCGGCCGCTTTCCAGATGGCAAAGTCGGCCGGATGGCGTTTGTCTGTATTTTCGTCTAGTCGCACCGCTTCTTTTTGCTCGTCTAATTTACGGCCGCTCAATTTGCCATACTCGTCCCACGAAGTGACATCAAAGTAAACAGACCCGTTGACCACATACGCATGTTCTTTTTCGATCAGCGTTTTCACCATGGCGATCTGCTCTGGGATATGCCCAGAGGCGCGGGGACTGATGTCCGGCCGGGCGACGTTGAGCGCGTCCATATTATCGAAGTAGATTTTTGTATATCGCTCCACAATTTGCATCGGCAATGCCGACTCTAGCCGCGCTTTCTTCTGTATTTTATCTTCGCCTTCGTCCCGGTCGCCGACAAGATGCCCGACATCGGTGATGTTTTGCACGTACAGCACATCGTACCCACTATGGCGCAAATAGCGCACCACCACATCAAAATTGACATACGTTTTGGCATGACCGATGTGCGGATAATCGTACACGGTGGGGCCGCAGACGTAGATGTTGACTTTGCCCGGTTCGACAGGGGTAAAGGTTTCTTTTTGACGGGTCAGAACGTTGTAAATGCGTAATGTCATAGTGGGTCAGTTAGCTGTCAGCTTTTTTTGTGATGGTCACAGTGCGGCGATAGTAATAATAATTGTGGCCGCTTGTGTTGTTCACCGGTTTACGGCCGGGCTGGGGGGCAGGACGCGATTGCCCTACTTTGACTTGATCAGCCACGGCCGGTTGTTTGTTTCGCAGATAGAGATCAAGTGCTTTGCCAGCGACAGCAAGCGCAACAGGGACGGCCGCCATCACTTTGACACGCATTGGCATCGTGTCGCCCACCGGCTGCATATCGACAGGCCCCAAGCGATCCCGAATCAATTGGACGACGTTGCGATCACGGCCGTCTGCATACATCCCTTCTTCGTCGATGATGTCGTACTCTGCCTCGACGATCTCTTCGACCATCACATCGGCATTGATCAGAGCGGGGTCAAGATCAGCCAGCAATGCTTGGGCGCGGGTGTGCAAGGCGGCCGATTGGGCGCGAATCTCTTGCACCACTGCCAGCACGGCCGTGGGGTTCATCAAATTGTCGATAAACGCTGCGTTGATCTGTGCAATCACCGATTGCCCCAGCAAAGTTCGGCCGCCGTAGCTATCCAGCAATGCCAATTGCTCCGATGTCCAGTGTGTGGGTTCGATAGCGGTGTGCAAAGCATACAGTTGTTCGCGGCAATGGTTGAGCGTGGCGGCCGTACTTTCACCTGCCACCATTTTCTCTAGCGCCACGATCAATTTGTCCGTCGCCGCCAACACCTGCTTTTCAGTAAAAATCGTGTCGATTTTCTCAAGAACGAACGCCAACTGCTTGATTTCCATATCGTTATTATAGCACCATCCCAACGACTCCCGTAGTTGCTGTCAGCTATCATCACGGTTTTTCAGTTATTCAGTTTCTCAGTCGTCCGCAAACAGCTTATCCCGTTGGTTTCGTCACATTGTCGCCACGAATTAGGGGTATTACATCAGAGACGCGGCCGTTTTTTCTTGTTTTTGCGGCTCACCCGATACCCTGGCGATTCGATGACAAAAAACGTGCAGCGCGTCCCATCCAAAAAGCGAGAGGCGAGACGGGGATCGATCTGGTCTATCGGTGTCGCTGTCGTGATAATGGTGGGCAAATTGGCGTTGTAGCGATAATTAAAGAGTTGATACAGCTTTTCCCGCGCCCACGCCGTTGCGCTTTCTGTTCCCAAATCGTCTAGCACCAAAAATTGGGCGCGTTTGATCTGGTTAAAACGCTTATCGAGCCGTGCGCCCACACGCGGGTCAAAGGTAGCACGAAGATGGTCGAGCAAATCGGGGACGACGATGAACAGCACTGTTTCACCCCGTTGGGAAACAGCATTGGCGGCCGCGGCCGCCAGATGCGTCTTGCCATTGCCATACTCTGTACTATTCAGCACCAGCCACCCTTCAGGATACTCGGCATAGTTGCGCGTCGTATCGTAGGCGCGTTGCAAATTATTCGCTTCACCGGCCGTCAACTCCTGTTTGCGTAAATTGAATGACTCAAAAGTATGATGCCCATGCAAATCAAGGGAGGAGAGGTCAGTTTCTTCTTGAAAAACGCCGCCACGCCGAAAATCAGGGGCGGTGATGTTGACCATCTGCACAAAGCTGAGGTCAGACAGACGAGAACGGACGCGCATATCGACCGTTTCCAAATCTTGATTGGTGGTGATCACCATTGGCAAACGGGCGTTGTAGCGATGGTTGATAATTTGATACAGCTTTTCGGCCGCCCAGTCGCTGTTATTTTGTGCGCCAAAGTCGTCCAAAATCAATAACGGTGTGTTCCGCACTTGCTCAAATCGCTCGTCGTAGCTGATGTTGCTGTGCGGGCTGTACGTGCTGCGTAAATGGTCGAGCAAATCGGGCGTGGTCACAAATAGCACTTGGCGGCCGAGCATCAATTGAATGTTGGCGATAGCGGCCGCGAGATGGGTTTTGCCACAACCATAACTGCCTTTGAGCAACAGCCACCCTTTCGGCGTTTCGGCAAACGTGCGCGCACGGTGATAGGCGATGGCTAATGATCGCGCTTTGTCGGCCGCCAATCCTACCCCTTCTGGCAAAAAGTTATCAAACGTCTGCTCTTGCAACGCCCCCAACTGGCTCATCGTGAGCAGATTATCGTTCCGTTTCTCAGCCAACTCGGTCTGCTTGCAGGCGCATGGCTTGGCACGGCCGAAACCCGGATCACTCGGCGACAAATCAGGCATCACAAACCCCATGCCGGAGCAATGGGGACAAACGGCCGCCTGTTTGGGCTGATCATCGCTCGATAATATCGTCGTATTTTCGAACAGTCTCATTTCGTTGCGTTGGAATAGTTCCTCGATTGTTTCCACTGTCTTTACCCTGGATGCGCCATCTTTCTAAGATAGCACGTGCATATCGCCAATTGCGTTTGTTGTTTTGCACTGCTAGTTGGATCGCTTCTTCGATCCACGGCAGTGTATAGGTTTGTTCAGCATCTTTTAGTTCGTCCGCCAGCAGCGGAGTCAATGAGCCGATGTTTTGCTCGTATAGCACAAAGATGTTCGGCCGTTCGACGCGCAGCGAAACGGGGACATCTTCTCGGCCGAGCGCAGGCCGCCAATCGCCGTGCATAATTCCTTCGAGTGCAGCCCGCCCCTTCGGCGTATTGATGAAATAGATATCGGTGCTACCGTCTGCACTTTCGATACTGATGTGCAGGAGCGTCCCTCGTGCGACGGCGCGTTCCAGACCATCCAGTAAATGTTCTAATGCCGCATTGTTACCACTTCCCAACCCTTCCATCAAAATAATATCTTGCATAAAGTCGGTCAGTTTCAGGTACGGCCGCGGCCGATCTTGTTGCGATAACGCCCAAAAGCAATACAGCGTCACCTTTAGCTCCGCTACCGTGTCGATATGCGGCAACAGATCGCTGAAAAAAAGATTCGGCACCGGTGTCACCCGCAATTTGCCGTTGGGAAATCCTGAAAAACCTTTCATAAATAACAAGCCGCCCAAAGCTACAAATTGACTTCCTGCCGTTGCAAATTTTTGAACGTCGCCAATTCGCCCTGCCAAAACAGGTCAACAATGCCGGTCGGGCCATTGCGGTGCTTGGCTACGTTTAGCTCCGCAATGCCGGGGCGGTCTGTCGTGTCTGGATTGTAGTATTCGTCCCGATAGATAAATGACACAATATCTGCATCTTGCTCGATTGAGCCACTGTCTCTCAAGTCAGACAAAATCGGCCGCTTATCTTGGCGACTCTCTACCGAACGAGAAAGCTGGGCGGCCGCGATCACAGGCACGTTTAGCTCACGCGCCAGCAACTTTAGCCCCCGCGAAATATCGCTGATCTCTTGCACTCGGTTCGCACCGCCACCGCGATCTGACCCCATCAACTGCAAATAATCGACGCACACAAGGTCGATGCCGCGCTCCGCGTACAGGCGACGGCATTTGTTTCGCATTTGGCGCGGGGTCAGGTTGGGCGTGTCGTCGATGTAAATGGGGGCTTCGGACAAACGGCCGACCGCTTCATAAAATATCGGCAACTCTGTGTCATATATTTTGCCCCGTCGCAACCGTTGCGAGTCGATTTGGGTTTCGGCCGCCAACATTCGCATCAGCAATTGTTCGCCGCTCATCTCCATGTTGAACATCGCCACGCGCTTGTTGTGTGTCCGTGCTGCATTAAGCGCAAAAGCGAGCAAGAGCGCCGTTTTACCCATACCCGGCCGTGCCGCCAAAATGATCAAATCTGATTTATTCAGTCCGCTCAATTTACTATCGAGATCAGTGAAGCCGGTGGGTATGCCTACGATGTCTTCGTCTTGATCGCGCAGCTTTTCGATGCGCTCCATAAAGTCACGAGCGATGTAGCGTACAGGTGTGAGATCGCGGGTGGTACGCTCTTCGCTGATGCCAAACAGGGCTTGCTCAGATTTGTCTAGCACCACTTCGACATCTTCTGCTTCTTCCCAAGCGTAGTTGGCTATCTGCCCGGCCGCACGGATCAAACGGCGGCGCACAGACAGTTGCTCCACCGTCCGCGCATACGATTCGACGTTGACAGAGGTCGGCACCGCATTGAGCAAATCGATCAACACCGGTTCGCCCCCCACTTCGTCTAATTGGCCGCGCTGGCGCAATACCTCGGCGACTGTCACCAAGTCAATCGGGTCGCGTTTGTCGCTCAATGTCAAGATCGCTTCGTACACCATGCGGTATTGCGCCCGGTAAAAAGAAGCGGCTTTGAGGAAGGATGAAATCTCGAAAATCGAATCGGGATCGATCAGCAATGAGCCGAGAACCGCTTCTTCAGCATCAAGACTATGGGGTGGAAGGCGATCCATTTCGCTCATAATTAAATCAAATGTTCTGTATTTTCAGAGAAAAAAGAAGCGAGAAACATGCTGTGACGCTCCCCGCTTTGGGTTGGTTCAAGGGTCGGCCGTTATTCTTCGTCTAAATTATCGAGGAAGCTACGGAATGCGTCGAGACCTTCGCTGTCGGCCACATCGTCGTCATCGTCAGGCGGTGATTCGCCATCCAGATCGTCGTCAACCTCTACTTCTGCAATGTCTGGTTCGGGCAAAATCCCGGCCGATAACATCACCGATTCGGCAACATAAACAGGGGCATCTGCGCGGACGGCCAGCGCAATCGCATCGCTCGGCCGACAATCGACCTCACGCATACCACCATCTGTATCGACAAATAGCAACGCATAAAAAACGGAGTCGCGTAGCTCGTTGATCACCACATGGTGCAATGTGCCACCCATATCCTCTAAGATGATCTTGATCAGATCATGCGTCATCGGCCGCGCAATCTCTGTCTCGCGCAATCTGATCTCAATCGCTTCTGCTTCGCATGGGCCAATCCACATCGGCAATTGCCGATCCCCGTCCATATCGCGCAACATCACAATGCGCTGCTGCGAAATTAAACTAACCCGAATGCTGTCGATTACCACTTCTATCATGCGTTACCTCTACCGGATTGTAGCATAAACATGGTCTGGGAAAAGATGAAAAGGGCGTGATCGGCAAATGATTTGCACAACATTTATCTTTTCCCCAAACTATGCGAACTTACTCTTTTGGCAAGTGCGATCTTTTTAGTTTGACAGCTTCTTTCGGTTTGCGTAGCTGCATGTTGAGCGTTTCGATAACAATGGAGAACACCATCGCAAAGTACACATAGTTTTTGATGTGCAATTCGTGGGCGGCATCTGGATTCCATCCTTCCATCACCAGCACAGCCCCGATCAAAATGAGGAAGGCGAGCGCAAGAATCTTGAAGGTAGGATGCTTCTCTACAAACTCAGCAATCGGATTGGCGAAGAAGAACATGACAGCGGCCGACAACATAATGGCGGCGACCATAACAATGATATTATCGGCGACACCCATTGCCGTCAGTACCGAGTCGAGCGAGAACACGATGTCGATAAGCATGATTTGAAACAACACAGAGCCAACCGTTGCCACAGCCTTGTTGCCGGTACCATGTCCATGCTCCGCCCCTTCCAGCTTTTCGTGAATCTCATACGTGCTTTTGCCGATGAGGAACAACCCGCCGATGATCAAGATAATTTCCTTGATCGACAATCGGTTGAACAATACATCTCTCTCTATCGAATCGCTTTGCAACACGAAGAAGAGCGCGGCAACAAGCACCAAGCGGCTGACAACAGCGACGATAATGCCGAGCTGGCGTGTGCGGGGCTGCTGTTCTTTCGGCAGCTTTGCCGACAAAATAGCGATAAAAATCACATTGTCGATACCAAGCACAATTTCCAGCGCAGACAATGTTAAAAAGGCGATCAAATTTTCAGTCGTAAACAGTGCATCCATACTAAAAAACCTCGTTTGTTTCCTATAGAACAGCGTATAAGGTATATGATTTTACGGCTGGTTGCAAACAAATCGCATACGGTGGCGTACAGCGACGTTGTGTATGAGCAAAAAAAGAAAAAATGGAGATGGAGAAAGAGGCGTTGTCGCACCACTTCCTTATAACGTGAATACAGTCCACACCTCAGAAAAACTACCCTGATAGCAATGCTCAACGACGTAGAAGCACAATATAAAACAAAAAGGCGAGCTAGCGCTCGCCTCTGAAAAATCATCAAATGAAGGTTGGTGGCTCGTATCCGCTACTCGGACTGTACCAGCGCGATCTCGATTTCAATATCTTGATTCAGCTTCGTCGCATGAACCTGTACTTCATCGTTCGCCACAAAGTTATCTTCTAGCCAATGCTGTGCCTTATCGCTCAACACAATCCGCGCCCGATCATCAGGAACAAGCCGCCAAACGGTGCTGTCCTTGTCCACATTGTTGTCATAGCGCAATGTAATCTCGCGCACCGTCGTTCGTGAATTGATCTGGAAGAACGGCCAATGGGTCGGGGTCATATTGATAAACCCTTTACGGATATGCAACGGCTTTAGCAGCGCATTAAAGGTAAATTCTTCGGTGCGCTTGTCCGCCATTGCAGAAGCAGATGTCGCGCTGCCTTTTTTACGGGCAACTGTCCGCTTTTTGCCTTTCGCCAATTTCCGGCCGGATGATTTCACCCCACCCGCAAGCAAGCGCAACAACGGCAACATATCATCAAGCTGTTCGGCGAACTGTGTGGTCACTTTCGCCCCCATCGCCGACACAAAATCAGACGACACTTTGTTTGTCAACTGGATCGTCGTCAGCCATTTATCTTCACCATTCAGGTAGATCATGCGCTCGACCAATTCAGTTGATAACACCGGCGTAAGATTTGCCACCTTATCGTTAAACAAATCTTTGTAATTTGTGGATTCACCCGTCTCTGGGTTGTGTTCCATTTGCTGCAAGCGTAATTCCCATGTGTCAGGCAACTCACCCAAAGCAGACATCCACGCGCTATGGTTTTTCTGAATCGCCTTAAATGCTTTGGTCAACAAAGCGCGATCTGTCTGGTTAACAGCCATTCGCATCGTGTTTGGCTTCAAATGCCATGAAATATAAAGATCATTGCCTGTCTCTAGCGCACGGGCAAGGTAAACGCCCTGCGTCTCTTTATCCAGCCCAAAATGGGGCATCAGCACCTGGGTATCACGCGACAAATTGGCGTGTAATCCACTGATGAATTGCTCCATCTGATCGAGGGCAAATTTAACGGCGTTCTCTTCACTAAAGAAGCCAAACGCATTGAAAACGGGCATTGTCAGGCCAATAAACGGTGTTGTGGTCATATACAGCTTTTCCTGTTTATTTCGATATGAAAAATGTGAAAATGGTCATAATATCCGGGGATACGGCCGACTATTCAACATGTCGTCTCTGTGTATGGTAACGGTGCGCGTACTGTTTCGCAACATTCTCAACGCTCTTCCTCTGGGATAGTCGCCTCTGGCATCACTTCGCCGCTTGCGTCCAAGCCCAACATTTCATTGTTTAGCTGCTCGGCCGTGGCAAAATCTACATCGTCACGCTTCGGCTTTTCGCTCTCATCATTTTCGTCATCTAGGTTGGTAAACTGCCCTTCGCGCACAACCGCTATCGACGCAACGGTGTCATCTTTCACATTCATCACGCGCACCCCTTGTGTGCTACGCCCCTGTGTCGAAATAGTGCTGACAGCAATTCGCAACATGATACCGTTAGACGAAATGCACGTCACTTCATCATCCCCATTGACAACCCGTGCGCCCACAATGCGGTCGCCCTTGTCGCGCAGTACCATCGCCCGCACACCAGAACCGTAGCGGTTTTGGGTACGATATTCGCCCAAAGCGGTTCGTTTACCATATCCGTTTTCAGTGATAACAACCAAATGATCATCAGGCAAAACAACGTCTGCCCCAGCCAAGCGGTCATCGCCATTGAGCTTCATCGCGTTGACACCCGCGGCCGTGCGTCCCATCGGCCGTACATCATTTTCATTGAAACGAATGCCCTGCCCTTTCTCACTCACCAAGATCAAATCATCGTCGCCGTGTGTCATTTTGACCCAGCGCAATTCGTCATCATCATCAAGCGAAATAGCGATAATGCCAGTCGAACGAACATTCGCAAACCGGCTCAGTTCGACACGCTTGATCCGGCCGTTCCGCGTCACCAGCACCACATAGTCGGCCGCCTCTTCAAAATCTTTCACAGGTA
This sequence comes from uncultured Anaerolineae bacterium, assembly GCA_937949915.1. Taxonomy (GTDB): domain Bacteria; phylum Chloroflexota; class Anaerolineae; order Promineifilales; family Promineifilaceae; genus CALECP01. The sequence continues at coordinate 6,479 of CALECP010000407.1, read as the reverse complement.
GCGTAGCCGTTACCTTCTCCCCATCGGTCAATGGCAGCACGTTCATCACACTCGTTCCCCGCGCCGTGCGACTCGCCTCTGGGATGCGGTACGCCTTTAGCACATACACCTTACCCTGGTCAGTAAAGAACAAAATCGCATTTTTCGATCCGGCCGCAAACAAATTCTCCAGCGAATCCTCCTCCCGCGTCGTCATGCCGATCAGCCCTTTGCCACCCCGCGCTTGCAAACGATACTGGCTTACCGGAGTGCGCTTGATATAGCCGCGCTGCGTAATCGAGATCAGCACATCCTCATCCCTGATCAAATCTTCGATGTCAAAGTCACTTTCACCCGGCACGATCTCGGTGCGTCGTTCATCCGCATATTTGTCACGAATATCGGTGAGTTCTTGGCGGATAATCGCCAGCACACGCGCTGGTTTTGCCAAAATATCTTCGTAATCTTCAATCGTAGTCGTGATCTCTTTGTATTCGCTTTCGATCTTTTGCTGTTCCAGCGCGGCCAAACGACGCAACGGCAAATCGAGAATCGCTTGTGCCTGCGCCTGCGACAGTTCAAACTTGCTCTGCAACTGCGTCCGTGCATCCTCTACACTTTGCGACTCGCGGATCGTCTTGATCACTTCATCTAAATTAGCCAGCGCAATCAGCAGCCCTTCGAGAATGTGTTGCCGCTTTTTCGCTTTGTTCAGTTCATACGTGATCCGTCGTGCAGTCACTTCTCGGCGATGGTCGATATACACTTGCAGGGCGCGTTTGAGCGACAGCAAGCGCGGTTGCCGATCTACGAGGGCGAGCATCTGTACGCCAAATGTGTTTTGCAAAGAGGTGTGTTTGAACAGTTGGTTCATCACCGCTTGCGGCTGCGATCCACGCTTGAGATCAACGATGATCCGCATACCAGCCCGGCCGCTCTCGTCTCGCAAATCAGCGATGTCACTAAGCACCCCTTTATTGACCAATTCAGCGATATATTTGATCAAGTTCGCCTTGTTGACCATGAATGGCAGTTCAGTGATCAGAATGCGTGTCCGGCCGTTGGGGGCTTCTGTAATCTCCGTTTTGGCACGCATCACCACCTTGCCACGGCCGGTCGCGTAAGCAGCCCGCACCCCGCTCAAGCCCACGATTTGCCCACCCGTCGGAAAGTCCGGCGCTTGCACAAACTGCATCAAATCATCAAGAGAGACATCATTGATCGTATCCTGGCGGTCGATCATATACAGAATTGCGTCGATCAATTCGCCCAGATTGTGGGGCGGGATGTTGGTCGCCATTCCCACTGCGATCCCGGTCGTGCCATTGAGCAGCAAGTTTGGCAAACGGCTCGGCAAAACAGATGGCTCTGTTTCTGCATCATCAAAGTTCGGCTCAAAATCGACCGTCTCTTTGTCGATGTCCTCGATCAACTCATTCGCAATTTTGCTCAGTCGCGCTTCTGTGTACCGCATCGCGGCCGCGCTATCCCCATCGACAGACCCAAAGTTCCCCTGACCATTGACCAACATGTAGCGCATCGAAAAATCTTGCGCCATCCGCACCATCGAATCATAAACAGAGTTATCCCCATGCGGATGATATTTGCCCAGCACCTCGCCCACGATCCGGGCAGATTTGCGGTGCGGCTTGCTCGCTTGCAAGCCCATGTCATTCATCGCATAAATAATGCGCCGATGAACAGGCTTCAGGCCATCCCGCGCATCGGGCAACGCACGGGCAACGATCACGCTCATAGCATAATCGAGAAACGAATTTCGCATCTCTTCATTAATGTCGATAGGGTTTACGTTATCTTCTGGTTCCATCTGTGTTTTCTCTCGAATAGGCGCAAAAAACGCCTCCCAAATGAGGCGGCGCATGTTTTTACACTACAACAAAATTACACATAGATTATACTATATTTTGCCCGATTTTGCTAATTTTGGCAGCGTATGAGGGGGGATAGCGCAAAAAGGCTAAATTGCCTCTCATCGCAATATCGTATCGTTTTGGGTCACATGCTCAGTTCAGCGTTTTTCCAGTCATTCAGTATTTCAGTAAATCAGCATGTCAGTTTGACTTTTCGCATCTAAATATCGTGTTTTCACGATATTTGTAGCGACAATGTGGCGAAATCAACAGGATAAGCTGTTTGCGGCCGACTGATACACCGAGAAACTGAATAACTGAAAAACTCTCAATAACAATGGGCTGCACTAGCACAATTTGGTACAGTTTACACGATGGAAACGGCCGCATTTGATTACACACTGCCCCCCGAACTGATCGCGCAAACCCCGGCGATGCCCCGCGACAGCAGTCGCTTGCTCGTCGTCCATCGCGCAACAGGCGAACTAGAGCACCGCACCTTTCGTGACATCGGCGACTATTTGACCGAAGGCGATTTGCTGGTGGGCAACAATAGCCGCGTGCTGCCAGCGCGGTTGTTCGGCCGCAAAACAACAGGTGGCAAAAGCGAGATACTACTGCTCGAACAATTAAATGGCAGCGCATGGAAAGCATTGGTGCGCGGCAAACGGACACGGGCTGGCACTGTCATCGACATTTGGACACACGACGAAACACCAAGCGGCATTCAGGCAGAAGTGCTGGCCGAACTAGGCGACGCGCAACGCTTGCTCCAGTTCAGCAAACCGATTGCGCCCCATTTGCCAACGCTCGGACACACGCCATTGCCGCCCTACATCACCGAAACGCTGCCCGATGCGGAACGCTACCAGACGGTGTACGCCCGGCCGGAAGGCTCGGCCGCCGCGCCCACGGCCGGATTGCATTTCACGCCAGATCTGTTGCTGGCATTACGGGCGCAGGGGGTACGATTTGAAACAGTGACGCTCCATGTGGGGCTGGACACATTCAAGCCGGTATCGGCCGCGGCCGTTGCCGATCACGTCATCCATTCCGAAGCGGTCAGCATCGGGGTCGATGAAGCCGAAATGATCAATCAAGTCAAGTTAGCCAGCAAGCGCATCGTGGCCGTTGGCACAACATCGGTGCGGGTGCTAGAGACGGCCGCATGGCGGTCGGCCGGGGTCACAGGCAGCTTGCGCCAAATCGTCACCGAGACGGCCGCGCACAACGCTTGCCCTTGGAAACCGGTTATCCCATACACCGGCGCAACAGACCTCTACATTTACCCCGGTTATCCGTATCGTGTCGTCGATAGCTTGCTCACCAACTTTCACCTGCCCAAATCAAGTTTGCTCATGCTCGTCGCCGCCTTCGCTGGGTATGATTTGATGCAACACGCTTACCAAACCGCCATCGCGCACAACTATCGCTTCTTCTCATTTGGCGACGCGATGCTCATTTTGTAACATGCACCAAGAAGAATATCAGCCCCCCAAACGTCCAACCATCATCACGATTCTCACCGTTTTGGGTGGCATGTCCGCCCTGCTTGCCTTTGGCTTGTGGCGGTACGATCCATTTTCTACTTTCACCAAGCTCAACGCCACGCTGGCGATCATCAACCTGTTTGGTCTGGTGGGCTATTGGCAAATGCGGCGCTGGGGCGTGTTTTTCTGCTTCATGGCGACCATGATCAGCATTTTTTACACGATGGCGACGGCGCAAGTGCAGGGCTGGCAAGCGTATACAGGCGCGGCCGGATATGCGCTGGCAACCGTGATCGGTCTCTACTATCTACGCGAAATGGAATGACAAACGCGGTCTTGCTCGCTATCGTCGCCAGTGTGCTGCCCACCATGCTTTATGTGGGCATCATTTACTGGGCAGACCAATACGAAAAAGAACCTGTCTGGCTGCTAACAGCCACATTTATATGGGGCGCACTGCCCAGCATTCTCCTTGTTTGGCTGATCCAAAATGAGCTGATCGCACCTATCACAGCCCAGCTTGGCACAACGGCCGGAGGCGCGGTCAATGTGCTGTCTACCCCCCTACTCGAAGAAAGCGTGAAGGCGGCCGGACTGCTGCTCTTGCTCCTGCGCCACCGCGAAGAGATCGACGCGCCGCTCGATGGCATGATCTACGGTGCAATGGTCGGGATGGGGTTCGGCATGGTCGAAAACAGCATCTATTACGCCACCGCATTAGAGGAAGGGGGCATGGCTGTCTTTGGCGCGTCAATCCTGTTGCGCGGGGTGGCGTTTGGGTTGGTTCATGCGTTATTCACCAGTCTCATGGGGTGGGGGTTTGCGATTATGATGCTCAAGCGCAATCGTCTGTTGCGGGTAGTCGCGCCGTTGGCAGGGTGGTCGCTGGCGATTATGCTGCACTTTTTGCACAACGTGACGACGCAACCGGGCGGGGCGTTTATCTTTGTCGCGCTGGCGATCTATGTGCTGGCATTGTTGATGACATTGTTGCTGATGGGAATCGCTCTCTGGAACGAACGACGCTGGATTCGGCAACATTTGCGCGAAGAGGTGAGCGTGGGATTGCTGACGGTGCGGCAATATCGCATCGCCGCGTCGCGCAGGCAGCGCAATGCGTATTTGTGGCATGTGTTGGTGCATCAGGGATTCGGCCGTTGCCAGCGCACCCGTCGTTTTTATCACGCCGTCAGTCGTCTCGCCTACCGCAAGCATTATCGCCACATGCACGTCGATTTTCCGGCCGAGATCGAGCAACTCCGGGCTGAAATTCGGCAGTTGAACGCGCATAAGATCGGGGTCACAGAATGATGTGGTTTTTTACCGCAAAGGCGCGGAGGGGGGCAGAGAGGAAATAGATGATTATTGACGCGCACGTGCATTACACACCTCCCGCGTTGCAGGCATGGCTGGCGAAACAGGGGGATAAAGAGCCGTATTGGGATTTATTGCTCAATTCGCCACAATCGATCCAGGGGTGGGCGACGGCCGAGACGATGATCGCGCACATGGACACGGCCGGAATCGACAAAGTGGTGCTGGTGGGCGAATACTGGCAGCAACACACAAGCTGTGTGCGCCGCAACGATCAAGTGTTGGGCTTGATGGCACAATTTCCAGAGCGCATTATGGCGATGGCGATAGTGCAGCCGACGGCCGGAGACGCAGCCCTCCGCGAAGCCGAACGCTGCCTCGATGCAGGCATGATCGGGCTGGGCGAACTGAATCCGTATGCCCAAAATTTTGCGCTGGACGATCCCCGTTTTAGCGCGTTGGTAACGTTGTGCGAAACACGCAATGCGCCGATCAACCTACACGTTGGCGAAGAGATCGGCGGCTATTATTTAGGCAAAAGCACCACGCCGCTCCGCCATTATTATGATTTAGTCTGTCGTTTTCCGGCCGTCAAATGGGTATTGGCACATTGGGGCGGTGGGCTGCTTTTTTACGAAATGATGCCAAAAGTGCGCCGTCAACTAAAGCATGTTTGGTACGACACGGCCGCTTCTCCCCTGCTCTACCCGACAAAACGGATATTTGAGACAGCGTTATCGTGCGTTGATCCGGCAAAAATAATATATGGCAGCGACTATCCATTACGCCTGTACCCGCGCAAGATGACAGGGCCTGATTTTGTGCCATTTCTCCAGGCGATTCGCAAACAGAAACTGGCGAATGAGGCGGATATTCTCGGCCGGAACTTTATCAACATGCTGGCGTATGTGCCGGAAAAACAAAATGTTACAAGTAACATGCCAGATATGGGGGGTACGGTGGCTGGTATGATAGCGGCCGATCCGCGCAATGCGGCCGTCTTTGCCCAACACCGCTTGCCGACACGAGACAGCGCATTGCCGACGTGGGAGCCTGTGCGACAAGCCGCGGCCGCACGGGGTTTCGGCCGTGCGGCACAAGATGATTTACTCGACGCGCTCTATTTTGAGGACGAACAATGATATTTACATGGTGGCAATGTACAAACGAAACGTGCCTTTTTCGCTTTCCGGCCGGAGAGCGCGATCTCGCCGAAAAATTGTGTCCAACCTGCCAGTCGCCCATCGTACACCGGGCTGAAATGGAAGACGGGCTGCCTGTGCCGCCAGCGATCAATCAGACCCGGCCGCAACGGGAGATCGTCGCTATTTTGGACAACATCCGCAGCGCGAACAATGTGGGCGCGATGTTCCGTTCGTCTGACGCAGTGGGGGTGTCGCATGTTTATGTGTGCGGCATTACGGCGACACCGGGCCACAAAAAGGTGGCGAAAACAGCTCTGGGCGCAGAGGAGGTGATCGGTTGGTCGCAGCACAATGATGTCCTGACGGCCGTTGCCCACGCCCGCGCTCAAGGGTATGTGATCTGGGCGGTAGAGGGCGGTACGCAAGCGGTCAATCTGTTCGATGCGCCGTTGCCAGACAAAGTGGCGATTGTGATGGGCAGTGAGTATGCGGGGGTCGATCCGGCCGTTTTGGAAGCGGCCGATGCGGTGGTTGCCCTTCCGATGCGGGGCATCAAACAATCGCTCAATGTGGCGGTAGCATTTGGCATTGTCTGCTATCATTTGAGTGAAGAAGAAAGAAGAAAAGGATGAAGGATGAGGGATGAAGTGAGTTTCCCTTTCCTAACTTATTTAATTCAC
>CALECP010000406.1 GCA_937949915.1 uncultured Anaerolineae bacterium | reverse complement strand
GTCCGCACCGGCCGCAATGTGCGTGTTCGCCGTCTCGGCCGCCAACGCTGTATCACCAAACGATCCGGTATACGCCACCAGCACCTGTGCATCAGGATTGACAGCCGCCACACCGTTCACAAAGCCGTCGATATACAATTTTGCATCGCCAGCCTCAACCGGGCCAACCACACCGATCACACCCGACTCAGTTAACTGACCCGCGATCACACCATTGACGAAACCACCTTCATCAGCCTGTGCATCATACGCAAAGATATTCTCCAGCCCTTCTTCTGATCCGGTATCGCGGCTCGTCCCGTACACAAATGCGGTCTCTGGGAAGTCGGGCGCAATCTCAAACAGAGAACTACCAAACTGCGTTCCGTGCGCCATCACAATATCCGCCCCATCGGCCGCATAATCGCGCAACGCCGCGGCCGCATCAGCCACATTAAACATCCCATCCGAATAAACGAGTTCGATCCCGCCCATCTCATCCTGCACCGTCACCAACGCATCATAAATCGCTTGGCTCCAAGCCAAGTCGGTCGTTGCCGACGGCATTACAATCGCAATGTTCGTCGTTTCATCATCTGCCATCACGTCAGTTGGTTCTGGCTCATCCGTAGGCTCAGGTTCAGTTTCAACGGCCGCTTCAGTCGGTACTTCCGTTGGCGCATCAGTCGCCTCTGGCTCCGGCACAGCCGTCGGCTCCGCCCCCCCACACGCCACCAGCAGCAACGCAAACATTAAAATCAAACATCGAGTAAATTTCTTCATTTTCTTCTCCATACCAAGACGACGATGAGAAACTTTATCCCTCATCCTTCATCCTTTCTTATTTTATTTTCCTCTTTCAAACGGCCGTGTCAGTGAGGCAGGCTTCTCGCCGCGATTAAACGGCAACGCCAGCGCGATCACCGTCAGCAAATACGGCAACATCACCGCCACATCAGACGGAATCGGCAGATCAAGCACCTGCGCCCACAATTGCAGCGCATTAACTGTGCTGAACAGCAACGTGCCAAACATCACGCCAATCGGCGACCAGCCACCAAAGTACACAAGGGCAACGGCGATGAAGCCCAAGCCATTTGTCATATCTTCCTGAAACACATTGAGCAGAGAAATGGAGAGGCTCGCCCCCGCGATCCCGGCCAAAATCCCACCCACAATCACGCACCAGTAGCGTACTTGTGCCACATTGATGCCCAGCGAATCGGCGGCCGTCGGATTTTGTCCCACCGCCCGAATCGTCAAGCCCCATTGCGTTTTCATCAAAATCCACCACGAGACAGGCACAAGCAAAAACGCGCCGTACACCATCGGACTGTGGCGGAACAATATCTCACCTAAAATCGGAATGTTGCCAAGGCACAAACTCTCACTCCCCGGCACACACACACGCCATTCGGAGAAGCCATTCAACCCCGTCGGCGTTCCCAATAATTGCTTGAACAACAGCCCCGACAGCCCCAACCCAAACAAATACAAGCCGATTCCGCTAATCCCCTGCTCCGCTTGCAGTGTCACGCTGACAATCGCCATAATCAAGCCCATGATCGCGCCCGAAACGGCCGCCACCAGCAACCCCAGCAGCAAGCTATCCGTCTGCAACACCGTATAAAAACTGGTGAACGCCCCTACTAGCATAATCCCCTCAACCCCTAAATTCAGTACGCCCGACCGCTGGCTAAACGTCTCGCCCAGTGCGGCGTACAAATACGGCGTTGCCAACCGAATGCCGGAATGCAAAACGCCGATCACGATGGCGAGAAGGCTTAGTTCGTCGTTCATGGTTGCGCCTCCTTTCCCTCTTTTTTCTCTCCCTCCCTCCGGGGGGGATTAAGGGGGGGATTTTCGAGCGGGGTCTGCTTCTCAACACCCACCCGCCGCGCACTCCTACGCTTTACAATAATTTCACTACTGACCACAAACAAAACGACCAGCCCCAAAATGACTGTCACCAGCACATTCGGCACTTGGATCGCCCGTTGCATTTTGTCACCACCCACGAGCAAGCCACCGAACAGCAGCGCGGCCGGAATTGCCCCCAGCGGATGCAGTTTGCCAAACAACGCCACCACGATGCCGCTAAACCCATACCCCGCACTGACCGCCTCCGGCTCGAACATGCGATGATGCAAGCCCACAATTTCAATTGCACCGGCCAGCCCCGCAAATGCGCCACTCAATGCCAGCGAAAGCGTCGTGTACTTGGCAACATTCACGCCAGCGTAACGGGCCGCGGCCGCATTTTGCCCAACCATCCGAATGCGATACCCGACCGTCGTGCGCCACAGCAGCACATAGACGAGAATCGCCATCACAATCGCCAAGATCAGCCCCGTATGCGCCCGTGTCGGCTCAACCAGCAAGCCATAAAGCTCCCCCCTGAACCCTTCGATCTCTAAATTTTTCGCGCTTTCTGTGTAGCCGAGGCTTTTTGCAATATCGGTAAAGCGGGGCAAATCATACACGCGCCCCAGCCGTGCTGACTGTGGCACGTTCGTGCCTTGCTCAATCTGCTTGGGGTCGAGCATCGCGCCGCGCAGCATAAAGTAGCTGATCTGAATAGCAATTTGGTTGAGCATAATCGTGCTGAGGATTTCGTTGACGTTGAGCCGCGCTTTGAGGTAGCCGGGGATCGCGCCGTACAGTGCGCCAGTGAGCGTTCCGGCCGCAATGCAAAGGCCAATCCCCACCCATTTGCCAACACTTTCACCAAGGCCAACCCCGACGGCGGCCGTTACCAACGCGCCCATGATCAACTGCCCTTCTGCGCCGATATTGATCGTGCCGCCCCGAAACGCAATCGCAATGCCCAACGCCACCAGCAACAATGGTGTCGCCTTCACAAGCACGTCTGCCAACCCATTTTTGTTGCCAAACGCACCCGTGAACATGGCGGTGTACCCCTCAACAGGGTCAGCCCCCATCAGGAGCAAGATCAATGCACCAATCGCCAGCGCAACCAGCGTCGCCCAAAGCGGTAACAATGTTTCAAATAATCGACTCATTCGGCTCATCAAATGTCATGCAATACGATGCAGTTAATAAACTATTTTTCACTGTACACAACATAGTATACGATCACTTACGGGAGTAAGCTCTATAAAACCGAATAATATCTATCTGATTTGGTGGGGGAATGGGTCAAAGGAGGCGGCGCACTGTGGCAGCATCCCCTATCAAGTGCTAACTTTTTCGCTTCGGTTTGGTGCGCTCTGGCCACCCCGCGATACCTGTGCCAACGACAAAGATCACGCCACCAAACCACACCCAATTGATCAATGGGTTGAGGTAAATCCGTAGGGTGACTGCATCAGATTCGATTCCTTCCCATGCGACCATGAGGACGTATAAATCTTCAAATGGGGTGGAGCGTGCGGCCGGGATTGTCATGTTTTGTCCCATGCGTTCATAAAATTCGCGGCGCGGCCGTAATGTCGTCACAAACCGATCATCGATCAGGACATCGACAACGCCCGTCGTCACTTTGAGATCATCTATTTCACGGCCGGGGTCGGGGGCTGCGCCCTGGAATTGGAGCGTATAGCGGCCGAGCGTCGTCGTCTCGCCCACGCGGAGGCGCAACTGGGTTTCTTGCTGGAAAAATTCGATACCGATAATGCCAAACGCCATCACGATCACGCCCATGTGGATCATGTAGCCCCCATAGCGACGGCGGTTGCGTTTAACCAATTGTGCCATTGCCACAAAGTAATTTTCGCCTCGCTTTGCCCGTGCGGCCGCGCCCTTGTGGAACTCTAACAGCGTCATAATGAGCGAGAAAGCAGATACCCAAATGCCGAACAACGCCCAGGGGTGCGGCCGACCGATCACACCTATTACGATCATTGGCAGCAGCGCAACAACGGCCGGAATTTTGATCGCGTCCAGCAATTTTTTCTCGCTGGAGCGATGCCACATCGTCATCGGCGCGATGCCCATCAGCAACAACAGAACAGCGAACAATGGCCCGTTCACTTTTTCATAATAGCCTGCGCCTACTGTGATTTTGTCGCCGACTAATTCAGATAAAACGGGAAAGTAAACGCCTAACAATGTCGCGGCCAAAATCGCCAAGATGATGAAATTATTGAGCAAGAAAGCGGCTTCACGCGATAGCAACGATTCGAGCCGATTGGTGGAGCGCAACGCCTCTTGCCGCCACGACAGCGTGAAAGCAGAAAAGAGGATCATGATGGCGATAAAGACGAAGAAGTACCAGCCAATCGACGATTGGGCGAACGTATGGACGGATGAAATCAACCCACTCCGCACGATAAATGTGCCAGAGATAACGAGCAAATAGGTGAGAATAATCAGAAACATGTTCCACATTTTGAACATGCCGCGCTTCTCTTGAATCATGACAGAGTGCAAAAATGCTGTGCCAGCCAACCAGGGCATGAACGACGCATTTTCAACCGGGTCCCATGCCCAGTAGCCGCCCCAACCCAATACGTCATACGCCCACCGGCCGCCCAAGATCAGCCCCGCGCTGAGAAACAGCCACGCCACGAGCGTCCAGCGACGAGTGGTGCGAATCCACGCATCGTCCAGCTTGCCAGATAGCAGTGCCGCCATCGCAAACGCATACGGAATCATAAAGCCGACGAAGCCGAGATAGAGCATGGGGGGATGGATGATCATGCCGGGATGACGGAGCAATGGGTTGAGACCTTGCCCATCGGCCGGAACAAATGGCAGACGCGCAAACGGATTTTCGACAACGACAGTGATAAATAGAAAGAAGATGACGCTGAGGCTGGCAGTGAAGATCGCCCAGGGCATGAGGGCGCGATCAGTGTGCCATTTGCGGCGCATGGCCGCGGCCGTAAATCCACACAGCAGCCAATTCCAAAACAGCAGCGAGCCAGCCTGACTGCCCCACAGCGCGGTTACTTTCAGATATTTCGGGGTTTCGATGCTGGTGACAGAGGCGACATACGCGATTGAAAAGTCATCTGTCCAGAGCGCATAGACAAGCAATCCACAGGCGATTGTCGTCATGAGAAAGGTGGCGATCAGCGCGTTACGGGCAGAGACAACCCAAGCGTGGTCGCCAGAGCGCAAGCCGTACACACTGCCCCCGGCCGCAAAAACGGCCGCCAGCAAAGCAATTAATATCGAAGCGTATCCGATGTCTGCAATCATGCCTTAAATGGTGGCACACAATGCGATTTATGACCAGTAGATGCTTTTTTTGCTCCGTATTCACAAATCGACCATCTTTCGTTCATCTTTATCGCACATTTACCCTTACAATAGAAAGTATGAATGAGAATCAACAATCGGCACGGCCGCCCACGGCCGACACGCTGATCGATCTGGCCCAAGCAGGACATCTATCACCCGCCGCGCTGCACCGTGCGCTCGGCTTGGTCGGTGTCATCCCATCGGCCGCACAATGGCAGCAATTTGTGTGGCGACTGCTGCTCTTTCTCGGTGCGGGGCTGACCGTCGTCGGCATCTTCTTTTTCTTCGCCTGGAATTGGGCAGATATGTCGCGCATCGCCAAACTCGGCACAGTCGAAGTTTTGATCGTTGTCACGGCCGTCATCGCATGGTGGCAGTGGGATAGTTTGGTCGGCCGCGTCTCGCTGACGGCCGCATCGTTGCTCGTCGGCGCACTGCTCGCCATCTACGGACAGCAATACCAAATCCAAGCAGACTCGTGGACACTGTTTGCACTATGGGCAGCCTTTATCGCTGGCTGGGTAGTGATCGGCCGTTTCCCGCCGCTCTGGTTTATCTGGCAGATATTGCTCAATGTTGCCGTCGTTCTGTATTGGCAGCAAGCGGTGCGCGGGAGCGAAGATATATTGCTTGCGCTGCTGTTCGGTCTCAATCTGGCCGCCATGCTGCTATGGGAATGGGCGCACGGCCGCTATGCAGATGTGCGCCATCGGTGGTGGTTGCGCGTCAGTGCGGCCGGGGCGCTCACGGCCGTTTTCATTCCTACGATGCAATGGATTATCGATCTGTTCGACTTCTCGCTGTTTGCCGAAACACCGCTACTGGCGTTAGGTGTTGTCGCCTATGTCGTCACATTGTTCGCCATCTTGTTCATCTACAAACGCAACCGCCGCGACTTGCCACTCGTCACAATCGCCCTCCTGTTTGCGATTGTCACCGGGGCAACCATTGTCGGCCGTGTCACCTCTGAAATAGACACAATCGTGATGATGTGTCTCACCGGGGTCGCGGTGGCAGGGATGGGTGTGGCGGCCGTGCGCTTTTTGCAAAACGCGGAGGCACAATAATGAGCCAACTGACCCTCAAACAACTCCTGGCACAACTGGCCGACGAAAACCTGATCGCGGCCGACGACATCCTCAAAATAGAGACGGCCGAACCAACGGCCGCACCCAAACGCCCGTGGTACATCCAAACCCTGATCGCTTTTAGCGCGTGGCTGTCCGCCCTCTTTCTGCTTGGCTTTTTCAGCATCTTCATCGCTGACTACATCGCCAGTGAAGAAATCGTCATGCTGATCATCGGGATTACGTTGATGCTGCCCGGTCTGCTCATGCGCGGCCGTGTCGGCGGCCTCTTTGCCGAACAAATGACGCTCGTCCTGTTCATCGTCGGCGAACTTTTGACCATCATCAGTCTCACTCTCCTGTTCGAGCAGATCGGGAACGACATCGTGATCGGCAGCTTGATCACGATGGCCGTTTTATCGCTCACCTGCCTGCTCTATCCCAACGCCGTCCATCGCTTTCTGATCACCTTCCCCATCATCGGCGCACTGAGCGTGTTGCTCTATGAATGGGGATGGGTCAACGGCGTTCATCTGCTGATCGCGGCCGTAGCAGGCGCAACCGTCTATCTGTGGTGGCAACGGCCGCGCTGGTTGAGCAATCGCCGCACGGCCGATCTGCTCGCCCCCATCACCTACGCCCTACCGATCAACCTATTTGCCCTACTCACCCCCGCCTTTTTTGAGCAAGAGGCAACAGACATTCAATGGTGGTGGATCACCACGCTTATTATGCTGGGCGCACTGATTATTCTCACGCTTCGTCTATTCCGCGAACAGGGGAGCAGTGCCAGCAGTACGGCCGCCATCCTCGCACTGGTTGGCCTCGTTGCGCTCACACTACCCGCATGGCAAATACCGGGCATCCTCGCTGGCTTGCTCGTATTTTTGCTCGGCTATTGGCGGGGCAGTCCCGTTTTAAGCGGTATCGCCACCCTCTACTTCCTATTCAGCATCAGCTACTACTATTACACGCTCGACATGACATTGCTCACCAAATCGCTCGTCCTGATGGGCAGCGGACTCCTGTTTTTGGTCGGCAGCGCCGTCGCCCGGAGGTTGATCCCCGATGCGTAATCTACGTTTTCTCACATTGTTCGCCGTCCTGTTGCTCGTGCTGGGCTACATCAACTACAACGCATGGGCAAAAGAGCGCACCATCGCCAACGGTCAGACCATCTTGTTACAGTTGTATCCCGTCGATCCCCGTTCATTGATGCAGGGCGACTACATGACACTCAATTATGAGCTACTGGCCGATCTGGAAGGGGAGTCGCGCACCATGCTTGTGACATTGGACGACGACGATATTGCGACCGCGATCCGTGAAGAAGCTGACCCAATCGCGGCCGATGAACATCGCTTAAAGCTCTATATGCGGCCGAATAGCTGGGACACGATCACCGTTGGCACAAACAGTTACTTTTTTGAGGAAGGGACAGGCCGCACATACGAAACGGCCGTATACGGCGAGTTCCGGGTGGCGGCCGATGGCACAGCGATTCTTGTCAACTTGCGCGACGAACAATTGAACCAACTCGACACATCGCGGTAAAATGGACGCATGAAATCGCTCCACGCCCTCATCGCCACCTGGCAAACATTCGTCACGGACACCGATCACCCACAGCCGCCCCCCTACACCGGGGCCGACATCAAAATTAACCGCCTCATCGAAGACAGTCGCGCCGTCCAACCGGGGGATTGCTTTGTGGCACGTGTCCGGCCGTACAGCGACGGGCATCCCTTCATCAAAAAAGCGGTGGAAAATGGCGCGGTGCTACTGATAGTGCAGCAACCACCCCCGGCCGATCTGCCCCCGCATGTGGCTGTCTGGCACGTACCAGATAGCGCAGTCGCTCAGTCGTGGCTGGCGGCCGCATGGCACGATTTTCCCGGTCAGCACCTCACCGTCATCGGCATTACCGGCACAGACGGCAAAACAAGCGTCACCAACATTTTGTACGACATCTTGACGGCCGCGCACCTCCAAACAGGCATGATCAGCACCATCAAAGCGATCATCGGCAACCACGAAGAGCCGACCGGGCTGCACGTCACCACCCCCCAAGCGCCCGAAATCCAAGCGCTGCTGCGGCGCATGGTCGATGATGGTGTCACCCATTGCATTCTCGAAATCACGTCGATGGGATTGGCCGAACACCGCGCCGACGCGGCCCTGTTCGACATCGGCGTGATCACCAACATCACGCACGAGCATCTCGATTATCATGGCGGGTACGATGGCTATTTGGCAGCCAAAGGGCGTTTGTTTGAGCTGGCTGAGTACGCGGTTCTCAATGTCGATGACGATTCATATCCGTATCTGGCGACACGCAACCCGTACCACATCACCTACGGACAAGACAACCCCGCCCAACTGACCTGCCAGCCGCACGCTTTTCTCGATGGGGCGCGGCGCGATTACGATATGCCGGTGCAATTTGCGGTCAATGGCACACTGCCAGACGATGTAGCGTTGTTCGAGTTTATGCCAGAAGCGTTGCAAGAGGAGATAGAAACGGAGACGGAAACACCAACACCGTTTGGCTTTTCGTTTGCGCTGCCGTTGCCGCTCATCGGCCGTTTCAATGAGTACAATGTGCTGGCAGCATGGGGCGCGGCCGTCTTGTTGGGCATCCCGATTGAGGCGTTTGTCGCGGCCGTCAGCAATCTACAAACGATCAGCGGCCGCATGGAAGTGATCGACGCGGGGCAACCGTTTCGCGTCATCGTCGATTTTGCCCACACGCCCAACGCGCTCGAAAAGGCGATTGCGGCCGCCCGTGAAATTTGTGTCGGCCGTGTCATTACCGTCTTTGGCAGCGCGGGGCGGCGCGATGTCGCCAAG
This sequence comes from uncultured Anaerolineae bacterium, assembly GCA_937949915.1. Classification (GTDB taxonomy): domain Bacteria; phylum Chloroflexota; class Anaerolineae; order Promineifilales; family Promineifilaceae; genus CALECP01. The sequence goes on along the minus strand of CALECP010000406.1, from coordinate 2,546 downwards.
CGGCGCATGATGGCAGAGGTGTCGGCCGTTGCGGCCGATGTGACGATAGTGACGGCCGAAGACCCACGCGGCGAGCCATTAGACGACATTTTGCAGATGATGGCAGACGGCGCGACCAGCCAAAACGCCATCGAAAATGAGACATTTTGGCGCATCCCAGATCGCGGTCGGGCAATTTACCACGCGCTCACTATCGCCCAACCGGACGACCTCATTCTCATCTGTGGCAAAGGGCATGAGCAGTCGATGGCGTTTGCGGGAGTCGAATATCCCTGGGACGACCGCACCGCGACGAAGCAAATCATCGCGGCGTGGTCAGCAGGGCGGCCGTGTCCCGATCTCGGCTTGCCGACGTTTTAGCCGACATTTCAAAAGTGACACACTTTAATCATTTAGAGAAGCGTTCGGCCGTTTTTATCGCCAGCGTCGCGCACACGCAGGCCATCGGCCGGACGGCGGAATTTGGCAATTGCTATCAAGATCGGGCGGCGGGGCATCTCCGGCCGTGGCACATGCTGGCCATGGGCCGGACGGTGGAATGGCACAGTTGCCATTGCCATTGCTGCCCGATGGCGGTGTCGATGGCTGACCGCCTCCATTTCTAGCACATGCTGGCCATGGGCCAGATGGTGGGATGACACAGTTGCCATTGCTACCCAATGGCGGTGTCGATGGCTGACCGCCTCCATTTTTGGCACACGCGGGCCATGGCCCAGATGGTGGGATGACACAGTTGTCATTGCCGCCCTGTGTTGGGGTCGATGGCTGACCGCCTCCATTTTTGGCACACGCTGGCCATGGGCCAGATGGTGGAATGACACAGTTATCATTGTTGCCGCTTTGTGTGGGTGTGGTGGGTGTAATCGGTACGCTGCCACGTTGCGCGGTGACAGGACGTGTGATCAATTCCCACGATTGCGTATGATGTAGCACATAGATTTGATCGGTTGGTGTGGCGATATAACATTCACCTGTCGAACTAAATTGATCGCTAAAAATCAAACATTGAACAAATCCACTGTACGGGACGGGCGGGGCAATCGCCCAGCCGATCAAGTCGCGCAACGGTTTTCCCTCACGAGTTTGATTCCACATACGGCCGAACTCGCCTAAAGGTTTTAGTTTCCCGGCCGGGGCGGTCAGGTCGGGGTTGCTGTCGAGATCGGCCGGGGTATCGCCCGGAATATGACTAAAGCGCGGCTGCGGATCATTGTCCAGCATCGCATACGTGGTGGTGTTATCGGGACTCATAATCATCACACCACGCTCAAAATACTGGATTTGCATCGGGCTGGCTTCCGGTTTTTGATGGGGGCAACGAGATGGTGCGCCGCTAAAAAACCAACTGTTGCTGGTGCAACCGAGTGCATAAACAGCCCGCATATTGGGCGATGAACCATTGATGTCCATATTGGGTTTTGCTGCACTGAGCATAATCGATGATACGGCCGTCCATTGAGAAGGAAGATGCGTAAAGGTGCGCGTGCCAGATGGCGGTAGCACGTAAGATTGCGGGCCATATTCCAATTGAACGGTGTCGATGCCATCAACCTGCCAACTGACGGTCACTTGTGTGGTGTCGGGTGTGATTTGGCCGGGCGAAACAGTGAATTTGCGTAGCACAGGCGCGGCATCGGGCAAGCTATACGCCGAAAATCCGAATGGAGCAGCACCACCACTATGTGGAGCAAGACCGTTTCGTGCGGGGCCGGGAATATATTGATATTCAACGACGACCGTATGTGCGCCAGCTTGTAGGAAGCGGCTCATGTCTTGCACCTGGTACGTTACATCGGACATGATGACCTGTCCATCTAGCCATACACGCAACTGGTTGTTGCCCTCTGGGGTATGAAAGCCCAGCCCGATATGGGACGCTTCTGCCAGCACAAATGATCCGCTCCACCTTTCAGAAAAGGGCGTTGAACTCGCATTTGACCGGGCTAATGGCCCATCAAAAAGTGGCTCTGGCGTGAATGATGGATTGTTCACCGTTTGCACGGTGGGGCTACCTGCAAAGTCAGCATTTGTATAATGCTCGACTGTCCAATTGCCAGTTGTGAAATTGCTTTCGGCCGCGTATGCAATCGACGCATATGCGGTAAGCGTCATTAAAAGAAGGGCTATTTTTAGTAGTTGTTTGTACATATCAAAACTCCATTTGATTAAATTCTGTAGAGACACACGTATCTCCCAATTTGAAGAAAGAGACGCAAGACGTTGCGTCTCTACATAAGGCAAGACACAAGATTTTGTGTCTCTATACTGTATTTGATCGTGGGTGTGTGGGCAGGATGGCGCGTGTGCTATTGATATACGGCCGTCAACTGTTTGCATAGGGAAATCGTATGCTGGATGCGGTAAAATAGTGTGGTCGATGTTGATGTCGGCCGGAAAATTATGAAAGATGTTCTTGTACGATTGATTGCAAAAGAAGCCGGACTGCGTGGGCTGGCCTGTGTGACAACGGGCGTGGCAAATGAGGGGACGCGGCGACACAAAACCGCACCGACAAGCACCGTTGCCCTCGGCGAAGCGTTGACGGG
>CALECP010000405.1 GCA_937949915.1 uncultured Anaerolineae bacterium | reverse complement strand
GCACTCAACGGTGATCGTGTCGCCTTGCAGGGCCAAGCGGTGACGGTATTAGAAGGAACGTTGGTCGGCGCAACTCCGCGATGAGCTTCACATTTATCGACTTGTTCGCGGGGATTGGCGGGATGCGGCTGGCGTTTGAAGCGGCCGGGGGTCGATGCACCTTCACCAGTGAATGGGACAAATTTAGCCAACGGACATACGCGGCCAATTTTGAGAGCGATCACGCTATTGCCGGAGACATCACCCAGGTCGATGTGGCGCACATTCCGGCGCACGATGTACTGGTGGGCGGCTTTCCGTGCCAGCCGTTTTCGATTGCGGGGGTGAGCAAGAAAAATGCGCTCGGCCGTCCACACGGCTTTCTCGACAAAATTCAGGGGACGCTCTTTTTCGACATTGTGCGAATTTTGACACACCATCGGCCGCAAGCGTTCTTGCTCGAAAATGTAAAAAATCTACGCAGCCATGATGGCGGCCGCACCTTTGCCATCATCACCGAAACATTGACCGCGCTGGGCTACCATCTCGCTTGGAAAGTGATCAACGCCAAAAAATATGTGCCGCAAAATCGGGAGCGCATCTTCCTTGTTGGCTTTCGTGATCATGCCCGTTTTTCATTTGATGATCTCGTGCTGCCCACTGGTAAACAATCGCTCGATACGGTGTTGCACCGCGAAGATGGCACAGAAGCGGCCGAACCACCCTACACGCTCGCCCCGCACGGCACAGTCAACCCCAAATACACGCTCTCCCCCAAGCTGTGGACATACCTGCAAAATTACGCCGCCAAACATCGCGCCAAAGGGAACGGCTTCGGGTTTGGATTGGTCGGCCGTACCGACACAGCGCGTACATTGTCAGCCCGTTATTTCAAGGACGGCTCAGAGATTTTGGTCAAGCAAGCTGACAATCGGCCGCGACGGCTAACCCCCCGCGAATGTGCGCGGCTGATGGGATTTGACCAACCGGGACGGCCGCCCTTTATCATTCCCGTCTCCGACACCCAAGCGTATCGTCAATTTGGCAACGCCATCGTCGTCCCCGTCGTCGCCGACATCGCCCACCTCCTATCACAGCACCTTTCCCCTTAACTTTTTAACTTTCCAACTTTTTAACTTTTTAACTAATTCCCCGTATACCACGCCGGATAATTGGAAGAAGTGGTGATCTCAGTCGGCAGATATTCGTATGGCACAACCTGAAACCATGTGTTGCCAATCGCCAACGGCATCACCGCACCATCTTGTTCGCCGCCGACAATCTCGAAGGTAAACATTTCACCCGCTTGCGCTCGGTTCGGCCGCGCCCATGCGCCATTGACCTGACGGCCGTTGCGGAAAAATTGCGCGAAACCGCCCCTCCAAATTTGAATCTCAGTCGAGAAAGCGAGGCATTCCGTCTGGGTCTGCGTTTCGCATATATTGCGGTCGATAATGTGCGGGGCCATGATGATCACCACATTGTCGGCCGTCACCTGCTTGCCATCGAGCGCATCGGTCACCGGGCTGCCATTTGTCCACCGCCGATACTTGCCGATGCCGATGTCATACATCCACTCCACCAAATCGCCCTGCCCGTACTGGATAGCGATATAGCGATTGTCGATGCTGGCGGGTGGCTCTTCGCTAAATGCCATTTGCGACGTGTATGTTGGGGCTTGGTTTTGCCCCAGAATATCGAGATAGTTCCACGCGGCCGTCAATTCTGTATAAAAAGTGTGTTCCCAGGGCTTGTCCTCGCCGGTGCGATAGTAGCCTGCATCCATCCACGGATACAGCACCCGCTCTGCAAATTGCGTTTCGGCCACAAGGTCTTGCACACCGCGATTGACCCCCTGCCCAGACGAGCCGCCACTAAAACAAAGCGCCCCATCGTACATCAACGGCAGTTCGAGATCGATTTTACGCGCACTGCGTACCGGCCCCACGCGCAACGGCGTTTCGCCATAAAACACGGCCGTAAAACGGGTCACGCTCGCCTCCGCATAATGCTCAAACACAAGATCGGCCGCATTGAGTCCACTCTGCGGCAGCACCCACTGCTTCGGCGAATTAGAGATTTTGCACAAGATCGGCCGTCTATCGAGCAATGCCGCATCCGCGATCACCTCGCCGGTTAATGGGTTGCGCCCTTCGGCCGCAAATTGCGCCGGATCGCTCAGATAAACCGGGGTTGGCGTTGGTGTCTCTGTCGGGGTCGGCGTGAGCGTTGGCGTTGGGGTTTGCGTCGGGGTTGGGGTCTGCGTGGGTGTGGGTGTAATGGTCGGCGTGTTGGTGTTGGGCGGCCGTGTCGTCGGGGTCGGCGGTACGGCCGTGCCAGTCACGGCCGCTACAATCGCCCCCGCTTCTGTCGCTTCCACACGCACGGCCGTCGGTTCTAACATCGTGTTGTCAGGTATCGTTTCCTCACCCGTACACGCTACCAATAAAAGCAAAATGATCAAACAAAACAGTCGTTTTAACATAGCCATTCAGTATAACATTTTCCGCATACAGTGGGCAGTTGACGGACAAAGATCAGCAAACTCGGCCGCCCCCTGCATTGCCTCCGGTGCGCTCTCACGTGCTGCCCCCACATAGCCACGCCGCGCAAAAAACGATTCGGCCGTCGTCGTCAGCAGCCACAATTGTTCAATCCCGCGCCCCCGTACAAACGCCTCCAGACAATCAATCAAACGAGACCCCAATTTGTTGCCCTGCATCGCCGGAGCAACGGCCAAAGAGCGCAACAACGCACTATTACCATACCGCTCGAACCCGATGCAGCCATCTACCTGCCCGGCTGCGCCACACACCAGAAAGCGATCCATCGCGGCCGGAACAAGATCGGCCGTCGGCAGATCACACGCTTGCAGCAACTCACGCACGGCCGTAAATTGATCGCGAGTCGCTAGCGCAATCGGGAATGGCTCATCATCGCTGCGCCACTCCATGCTCACCACATCCCGCCACACACCATACTGTTGCGCTCGTCGCTGATGCGTTCCCAAGCGCACAAACCCAAATTTTTCATGCAGCCGCAAACTGGCGTGATTGGTCGGGAAAATTCGTGCTTCAATCGTCCATATTCCCGCTTGCTGCGCGGCCGTCAACAATTGTGCCAGCAACCGAGACCCCACACCCCGCCCCTGAGCATCGGCCGCCACGTATACAGACACCTCCGCGATACCGCGATACACCCGCCGCTTCGACACGGCCGAGAGCGTCGCCCAGCCCAACATTTTTTGAGTATGGCTGTCAACTGCCTTCAAAGTCAGCCCCGCCAACTTCCCGGCAAACCATACCTCCCCAGCAGGAATATCATCCACTGTATTAAACGTCGCCTCCCCCGTCTCTATCCCGGCCGCATAAATCGCCCGAATCGCCTCCCAATCAGCGGCCGTAGCTACCGCAACATCTACATGCTTGTCCATCAAAACGCTCCATTATGCTTCAAATCAAGTCCCAAAAAAGTATAACCATTCTTGATGCTATCTCAAATTTCCCCTTCCCCTCACACACGGTTTTTCAGTTATACGGTATTTCAGTATATCAGTCGGCCGCAAACAGCTTATCTTGTTGGTTTCGTCACATTGTCGCTACAAATATGGATGAAAGCACGATATTTAGATGCGAAAAATCAAACTGGCGGGCTGAAACACTGAAAAACCGTGACCCCTCACACAACGCACAATCGAAAGACAACAACTCATTCCCATTGTAATCAGAGTCACACCGCTCTACAATTTAGTTATTAGTTAGTCAAAAGCAAATCGCATGGAGCAGCTATAGCGGCTGCTCCATTTTTTCCATAAGAGGATAATGTTATGAGTGACAATCAATTAAATGGACAAAATGAAAATGGACAGGTCGGCAGCTTCAAAGTAAAAGCAGGGCTGGCGCAAATGCTCAAAGGTGGCGTGATCATGGATGTGGTCACACCAGAGCAAGCGGTGATCGCCGAAACGGCCGGTGCTGTGGCTGTGATGGCGCTGGAGCGCGTCCCGGCCGATATTCGAGCCGATGGTGGTGTCGCCCGCATGTCCGATCCCGGCATGATCAAAGAGATCATTGCATCCGTCAGCATTCCCGTGATGGCAAAAGCGCGGATCGGGCATTTTGTCGAGGCGCAGATTTTAGAGGCGTTGGGCGTTGATTACATCGACGAAAGCGAAGTGCTGACCCCGGCCGACAATGAGTACCATATTTACAAGCACGATTTCAAAGTGCCGTTTGTGTGTGGTTGCCGCAATTTGGGCGAAGCGTTGCGGCGCATCGGTGAAGGGGCCGCGATGATTCGTACCAAAGGGGAAGCAGGCACGGGCGATGTGGTGCAAGCGGTCTACCATGCGCGGACGGTGTTGGCTGATATTCGCAAATTGCAAGCGATGCCGATTGAAGAAGTGATGACTTATGCAAAGCAAATCGGTGCGCCGTTTGAGTTGCTGATCGAGACGAGACGACTCGGCCGTCTGCCCGTCGTCAACTTTGCGGCCGGTGGCATTGCCACTCCGGCCGATGCAGCCTTGATGATGCAGATCGGTGTCGATGGCGTATTCGTCGGTAGTGGTATCTTCAAAAGCGACGACCCCGCCCCCCGCGCCAAAGCGATTGTGGAAGCGACCACCCATTACAAAAACGCCGCCATTCTCGCCCAAGTGAGCGAAAATCTAGGCGCACCGATGACAGGCATCAATTGCGATAGCTTGATCGACTCGGAACGCATGGAACGACGCGGCTGGTAATTTTTGTTCGTAGGGACACGGTTAACCGTGTCCCTACGAATGTGCAGGGGCAAACAGATGTACGTTCGACGAATCCACTTAGAGAATATCAAGACGTTTCGTGATTTTGTATGGCAGCTAGAGCCAGATGAAGACCCGGCCGGGTGGCATGTTTTGTTGGGTGATAATGGCTCTGGAAAGACGACGTTTGTTCGTGCAGTCGCATACACTCTTATTGGCGTACCAGAGGCAATGCAATTACGTGCGAATGCAGGCAAATGGATATCATCTAATAGTAAGTCGGGTACTATTTCAATACAAATTGCTCTTGATTCCCAAGTTGATGCATTTAC
>CALECP010000404.1 GCA_937949915.1 uncultured Anaerolineae bacterium | reverse complement strand
CTATTTCTTGGCTGGATTGAGCGCGTTACTCACTCATCAGCACGTTGAATTGCTTAAGCAACAAGCGGAACATACCTCCCCCGAATGGTCCGATATTTTGGAATTCATTTCCTGATTAAAGTTTTCCGGAGTTTTCAGAATGTCTGGAAAGGTAGACAGAATCTTAAACGTGCGTACTGGATGCGGTATGATCGCAATCACCCTGTTTAGGATAGTCGAATTGTTTATGAAATTATCAGTTGGATTGTTTGTGATCGCCAGTTGTGAACTTTATGACTCAGTTGGATTGTTTGTGATGCCCTACATACAGCATCCTACAAAAAAGTTAGGCAGTCAAACACACTTTTGTTATACTTGTGAAATAGATCACAAAAAGATTAATATGTGATCGCTTTTCAAATTATATGTCGGCCGAACCTGAACTTTTCTGGGATGCGACCTACGCCATCGCCATGACACTGCTCGATACATTTCCCGATCTTCAACCGGAAAATGTCGGCGTGTGGCAACTGGCGGAGCTAATCGAAAACCTGCCCACGTTTATGGACGACCCGGCACTGGCAACCGAAAGAATGCTACTCGACATCCAGGTAACCTGGTACGAGGAAAAAAACACATGACGGCAACGACCCGAACCTTAGAATCAGATATTGCAATCCCCGATGACGTAAAAGAAAACGTGTTCATCACGAGCGTCAACGGCATCTACAACTGGGCGCGTTCCAACTCGATGTGGCCGATGGTTTTCGGCTTGGCGTGTTGCGCCATCGAAATGATCTGCACCGCCTCCAGTCGGTACGACCTGGCACGCTTTGGCATGGAAGTGTTCCGCGCCACCCCGCGCCAATCCGATCTGATGATCGTCTCTGGGACAGTGACCAAGAAAATGGTGCCGACCATCGTGCGCCTGTACAACCAAATGCCAGAGCCGCGCTACGTTCTCAGCATGGGTGCGTGTGCCAATGGTGGTGGCCCTTTTAAGGAAGGGTATGCCGTGGTAGACGGCATCGACAAATTTTTGCCCGTCGATGTGTATGTGCCTGGTTGCCCCCCCACGCCACAAGCTCTTATTTTTGGGTTGATGACGCTGCAAGAAAAAATCCGCGCCCAATCGATCACCTCTGTCCCCTGGTATCAAAAAGATGGCGAACTAACCGGGATCGTACCGATTCCAGTGTTGGGCCCTGATTTGGTTGATCTACGCCAGGTAGACGTGATCAAAGATGAAGCGAATAAAACAAAATTGGTGACGACGGAGGCATAAGCAATGGTTGAAATTCTCGACGCGCCAGAAGAACAAACGCTGACTACGCCAGACGAGGCGATTGCGGCATTGAAAACGCAATTCCCCGGCATCACCGATGATCCACGTGATGGACATGAGGCGTTGATGGTCGATTCGGCCGATCTGCTCAGTGTGGCGGCCGCGCTCAAAAATGATCTCGGCTTTGAATACCTCTCCAGCGTCACTGGCGTAGACCTGATCAAAGACGACAAGCTCGAAGTGGTGTACCACGTCTATAGCATCGAAGCAGGCGGCGGCCCCGTCACGCTCAAAGTGCAAGTGCCGCGTGACGATTCGGCCTCCGTGCCATCGCTCACCCCCATGTGGCGTGGCGCTGACTTCCAAGAGCGCGAAGCATGGGATTTGTACGGCATTAAATTTGATGGACACCCCGATTTGCGACGCATTTTGATGTGGGAAGAGTTCGTCGGCCATCCGATGCGAAAAGATTGGAAAGAAGCGTTCTACGAAGAAGATCACAAACCATTTGGCAGCCGCTGGCCCGGTGGTGACGTGGTGCGAATGGAAGAGCTCAATCCATTCGGCAAAAATGTACGCTACCCAGATGGCTGGACGCCAACAGGCAATGAGTACGATGTTGAAACAAACATGTACGGCATGATCCAAAAAGCCTCCGATGAGATTCCGGGTCTGAAAACAGATAAAGTGACTGTCAACATCGGCCCGCAGCATCCTTCGACACATGGCGTGTTCCGCATGGTGGTGACGCTCGACGGTGAAACGGTGGTGGCGCTCAAGCCTGTGATGGGCTACTTGCACCGCAACCACGAAAAAATCGGTGAGCGCAACACATTTATCCAAAACATTCCGTACACTGACCGCCTCGACTATCTGAGCAGCATGTGTAACAACCACAGCTATGTGATGGCAATCGAAAAATTGCTCGGTACACCTGTGCCGGAGCGTGCTGAATGGATTCGTATTTTGATGGCAGAGTTAACGCGCATCGTCAATCATGCGTGGGCGTTGGGCTTCTTCATCAATGATATTGGCGCACTACAAACGCCGATGCTGATGCTTTATATCGAGCGCGAATTGGTGCTGGACTTCTTTGAAGCGGTGTCGGGCGCACGGATGATGTGTAACTACATGCGCTTTGGCGGTGTGGCTTACGATTTGCCAGAGCATGTGCGTGGACAAGAAATCTATAGCTTCTTGGACACGTTGGTCAATGAGCGGATTCCGGCCGGAATGGACGACTTCCTTGCACTGATCGACAAAAACGAAATTGCCAATGCCCGTATGCGCGGTGTCGGTATTCTCAGCCGCGAAGATGCGATCAACACCAGCATGGCGGGGCCGATGCTCCGGGCCAGTGGTGTCAACTATGATGTGCGTCGCGCCGAGCCGTATTCTTACTATGACCAACTCGACTTTGATATACCTGTGTACAGCGAAGGCGATTTATGGGCGCGGTACAAGGTGCGGATCGATGAGATATATGAGAGCTTGAAAATTTGTCGCCAAGTGTTGGGCTACCTGAAGGCGACGAAGGGTGCGCCCTATCAGCCGGAAGGCAAGCAGCAGTACAACATTCGTGCGCCCAAGGCGGGCGATGTGTATTCGCGGGCTGAAAATCCGAAAGGCGAACTCGGTTTCTATTGCAAAGTGAATGCGAAGGCAACCAACTTAGACCGTTATCATATCCGCGCTCCTAGCTTTATCAATTTGACGACGCTAGAGCAGATGAGCATTGGACACAAAGTAGCTGACCTCGTGGCGGTTCTCGGTAGTATCGACATCGTTTTGGGCGAGGTAGATCGTTAAGACGGGTTGAAAGTTGGAAGGTGAAAAGTTAAATGTTGGTTGCGAACTGACTGGAACTTTTTTACCTTCAACATTCTAACTTTTAACTGGATTTAATTATGTATGGAACTGGATTACTAAAAGGCATGGGCGTGACGCTCAAACATTTTGTTGAGTCGTATGTGGAAGACATCCGCTGGATAGGCAAAGGCGGCCGTTATTACAACGATGACGCGATGCGTGTGCGCCAGAGCTTGAAAGGGACGGGCATGGTGACGGTCAACTACCCAGAAGAGAAGTTGCCTGTGCCGGAGCGTTTTCGCTTTATTCCGTTTTTAGTGACGGAAGAGCCGGCACCGGGGCAGACTTACGGCAAGGATTTTTGTACGTCGTGCGGTATTTGTGCGAAGGTGTGTCCGCCGCAATGTATCTGGATCAAACGGGGCAAGCTGCCAAACGGCCGCCCCAACCCTGAGCCAGAAGAGTTTTACATCGACATCGACGTGTGCATGAATTGTGGCTACTGCTCCGAATTTTGCCCATTTGACGCGATCAAGATGGATCACGATTATGAGTTGGCCAGCTTTGACCGCACGACGGCACACATTCACGATAAAGCGCGTTTGAGCAAGCCGTTGAGCTATTGGCGGTCAATCGCCCCGACTCGTGCGGAAGAAGAACGGTTGCTCCGTGAAGCGGCCGCCAACAAGAAGGCTGCAAAGAAGGGCGGTGGGGCAAAACCTGCGGCCGTGGCAAATGCGGCCGCTAATCAAGCAGCGAAAGCAGACGCACCCGTCGCGGGGGCATCGGGCGCACCGCCGCCACCAGAGATGATCGAGATTACTGACGATATGCCGCCAGACGAAATCCGCAAGGCACGTATCGCCAACAGCAAGGCGAAGTCCGCTTACAAGAAGCAACTGAAAGCGATGGGTATCGACCCGAAATCAGTCAAAATTTAACGCAAAAACCCAGTTCATCACTGGGTTTTTTATAATTGGGACATCAAGAGAGTCAGATGAGTTTTGGTTCAACTATTCAGATATTTTTGCCAGACGGCAACCCGCGAAGTATCAAACTTGCTGAAATCACAAGTCGCACATTGCAAGCCATATTGATTCCTCGCGCCAAATTAACGGACGCAGCAAAACGGAAGGAATTACAACGATGCAGTGTGTATTTTTTGATCGGTGCGGCGGAAGATGAGAGTAAACCACTTGTTTATATTGGGGAGGCAGAGGAAGCATTGAGACGAATCCGGCAACACAATCAATCGAAAGACTTTTGGGCTACGGCTGTCGCCATCGTCTCCCGAACACAACACTTGACCAAAACGCATATCAAGTATCTTGAATGGCTGTGTTATAAGGAAGCAAAGAGTACAGGACGATATACGATTGAAAATCAACAAATCCCTGCAAAACCGTATGTCTCCGAACCGATGGA
>CALECP010000403.1 GCA_937949915.1 uncultured Anaerolineae bacterium | reverse complement strand
CGGCTTGCCCCGGCCGCATCGTCAGCGTGGTCGCGGTGCTACCTGCGTACTGCACGCGCAACGTGAGCAACAAGCCATCTGCCAACGGCGTATCGGCCGCGGCCGTATCGTAAACCGTTACCCCCAGCAAACCGGGCTGTGTCTTGCGGACGATTACCGTATGGTTGGGCAAATTGCTGAGGGCGAGTAAATCGGCCGCATCCAGCACCGCATCGTCATATTCGATCACAAATGACAAACTATTGATCGCCTGATTGGTGTTGGTAAAGGTGATCGGCATGTCGTATACGGCCGTGCCGGAAACATGCGCCGTCTCGCCCATACTCACCATACTCGTCATCGGCAGCGCACAATTGAGCCACTGCTCGCATTTGGCGATGTGTGCCAACAAAGCGGCTTGCTTCGCGTTCGGCGTATCGTAATACTCCTGTGCGCCCCAGCTACCAAACTCGCGGAACGGACTGACCAAATTGAAATGGACAAACAGATCGCCCACATTGCGCTGCCATGCGTCCAAGTATGCCGTGTAAATATCGCCCATGCGGGGATCGTTATTCGCGTCGATAAATAGTTGTGAGATGATGGAATTGTTGCGTACCGATGCATCGTTGCCTACCAAATGTTGGCCGCCCTCATAGCCGATTAAGCGCACATTGCGGCTATCTGCAATCGTCCGATACATCTGCATATTTTCTTCGGCCAGCGTCAGTGCGCTTTTCGTAATGATGCCACTTGTCGGCCGACTCAGCCCGCTATTGCCATCTTCCATAAATGCAAACACATCATCAAGCGTCCACGTTTCTACCATGCTCGCATTGATGCTCCAGCCGATGTCGCTGCCGATATATGGTGCAATCGCCACTGCGTCGATCTCTGTGTTGACACACGTCCCCGCAAAATTACAGTCGAGCATGTTATCGACAATCCAGCTTGCGCCGCCATTGTTTGCCTGTGCGCTGACCACGCATACGATGCGATCACCCGCGCTGCCAAACACGGTGCGCCAAATTTCGCATATTTGGTTGGTGCGTAAACCGTAGTAGCGGTGGCGGGCTTGCTCGGCCGAATAACCCAGCCCATTAAAGTAGGCAACCGCTTGATCTTCAACCCATTCGCCCTGATAAAATTGGCTCGTGTTCCATACTTCGTTTGAGTATTCCACATAAATAGTGCGTGTGGGAGACAAACGATCCAGCACCAATTGAGCAAAGTTGGCAACGTAATCGTCATCCACGTTATGCGGCATGTTGAACCAGGGATCGGCCGTCACTTCATTGGCAAGATCAACCATGATCTCGGCCGGAACACCCCGCCACGTTGACCATGTTGCATCGTCGATGATCGCCCGGTTCGCCCAGTCGGCTGGCAGCGACGGAATCGGTTCATACCGGTTGTACCCTTTGCACTCCGGCTCGATGGGGGCTGATGGGGTGATCTGCCGCCAATTGGCACACATCCAATCCATAAACCGGATCGTTTGATATGGTGAAACGGCATCGATAAAGTCATCATGGAAGGTGGGCGCGGCCGTATCGTCGATGTCGGCCGCATAAATCCGAATGTTGCTGACAGGGTTTGTCTCGCTGCTCCAATTGATCTGCACCGACACCGAATTTGTCACCGGATACTGGTGATCGATCCGCGCTTCGTAACGACCTTCGGCCGTATTCCAGCCACTCGTAATTACCGCATTGCCACCCAGCGTCACCCAGCCAGTGCCATCAAATTTGACATAGTAAACCCCTTCTGGGAAATGATCGTCAATTTCACTAAACAAGGTGGCGGCTACGTTGCAATAATTGGCTGTGTCTGTGATGATGCCTGTATTGTCGTTACACGGCAGGTTGACAGGGTAGCCGTCTACCAATTGCAGCGTGGGAGTCGGGCTGGCGACTGGCGCACCGAGGGCATCTCGCGTCAACCAAATCGACGACTGCTTGAACACGTTGGCAAACGCATATTGCCCTGTTTGATGTACCACTTCGTCTAAATTGGTGCCGATATACGCTTGAACAGGCGGCTGACATACACCCCCCGCAACCAAAATAGGCAGGCAGGCGAGATCGGCCGCATCGAGCAGTCCATCTTCATTCGCATCACACCCGTTGCTCCAATTGCCGTCATTGGCTGTGATTGCCGCTTCGACGGCCGCCAGATCAAGCAAGGCGACTGTGCCATTGCCATCACAATCTCCGGCCGGATCGAGCTGTACCGCGCTGGCCGCAAACGCGCCCGTTACAATCACCAATAAACCGATCAACCATACACATAAAAAGAAAATTCGTTTTTTCATTGTCCTATCTCCTGATACTTCGTTGTTTGTTCCATGCTTATCATAAACGATGCCACAATCTTCTGCCTAACTGCCACTCGCTAGCTTCCCCACGTGAGCGATGGATGAGCGTCAGCTTGCCGTAGGATAACAAAAGAATAACTGTATGCTGATAGCTAAAGCGCACAAATTATGCCGATCACACCGAAATAAGCGATAATTGACCCCAATCTATGCGTAAACGAACGATTTTTCTCAAATTAGGCGGCAGCCTCATCACGGACAAAACAGAAACGGAAACGGCACGGCCGCGCATTCTCGGCCGTCTTGCGGCCGAGATTCGTGTAGCGATTGACGAAAACTCCGATCTGCAATTGGTGCTAGGGCATGGCAGTGGGTCGTTTGGGCATGTCGCGGCCGCCAGACACGGCACACGGCATGGCGTACACGGCCGTCAGCAATGGCTCGGCTTTAGCGAAGTGAGCAGCGCGGCCGCACGGCTCAATCAATTGGTTGTCGAAGCGATGCACGGCGCGGGTGTCCCGATTATGAGCGTTCGGCCGTCCGCTATCGTCCAATGCGAAGATGGCACCATCACCCATATCGCTCCCCACGCCATCAAAAATGCGCTGGCGGCAGGGCTTGTCCCGCTCGTCATGGGCGATGTGGCGTTTGACCAGATGCGCGGCGGCACGATTGTCTCGACTGAAGAAGTGATGACCGCGCTCGCGCACCATATTCGGCCGGACACCCTTATCTTGGCAGGAGAAACAGACGGCGTGTATGACAGCGACGGCCGTGTCATTCCCACCCTGACACTTGCCAATTTGCCTCGCTATCGCACCGCGCTGGGCGGCTCTCGCGGCACCGATGTCACAGGCGGTATGCTCTCCAAAGTCAACAGTATGCTCGCTCTTAGCCAAGCGTTAGACAGTCTACCCATCCGCATCATTTCGGGCTTAAATGAGGGTGTGTTGACGGCCGTTCTTGCAACCGATACACCATTGATCGGTACGTTGCTAACAGCAAACACATAACGGGGTCTGCAAATAAGTTGTCAAAATATGATGCGCCCTAGACGATCTTTAGTGAATTAAATACGCCTTTGCCAGCCGTTCTAGTACCTGCACCGGCCGTGCCGCAGTTGCAGTGAGTGCCTGACAGCATTCAACCAGATCGCTGATTGTATTGGCGGCCGAATTGTGTTACAACCATATTACGTCGTGCCGGAGGACATTTGACACGGCGAATATCGTAAAAGTATTTTTTCATTAGTCAAGAAGGCAGATCGATAAACAAAAATACAGTAAGTGAAATATATTTTTGTTTATTTGGATCGCACACAATTGTGACAAAAGCATTATTGATTCAGTTTTTATAATCCTGAATGTTAACGGCCGACTTTCGGCCGTTCGTCATACCTATGTATCTTGGTCGCATCACACTTATTGGAGAAAGTAATCATGTATAGAGATAATTCATTAACACAATCGAAACGCATTCGTTTGTTGATTCCCGCACTTTTCGCATTCTTATTATGGATGCTGGCAGTTGATTTCGCTTCGGCACAGATCATGGTTCCGCTTCCTAGTCCGCCACGCCCAGCAGGTGAAGTGCAGACACTGAACTGTATCGCGTTCATGAATGACGTTGCCGACCCATTTGATAATCCAAACGACAAGACGTATTCGCTTAATATGTCGAATATCTCGACGACGAATGGTGGGAGTAATCCTTGGCCGTTTCAAGCGGTCAACTCTGGTTGGACATTGGTGATGACGTGGGACATTAATGTGACGGGGTACACGTTCACAGGTGCGCCAGGAGGGTCAACACTTGGCGTGGGTCTTGCAGGTGGCGCACCAGATGACAACTCTATCATCATCATAAGAACTGGAAGTCAGTTTCCGGGGGGCAATAGTAGCGGGACTGGTGTGAATATCATCCCGAATGATGGCAGTGGTAACGGTATCGGCTCAAATCACCTTGTGTCCATTACAGCGACAATGACGTGGGATACAGGGGTATATGCAACAGGCGGCGGTACAGCAGGTGGGCAATTCTATGATTTAGGTGGTGCATTCACGACCGCATGTGGTGGCGGTGTGCCTGCGGCCGCAAGCGATGTTGAAGTTACCTCAAAAACAGTCTCTCCCATGACAGTGCAACCGGGTGATACAGTAACTTACACCGTTGAAATTGCGGCATCTGGTGGGGACGCAACGGGTGTAATTCTCACAGATACACTTCCCGCAGGTCTGACCAATGCGATGGTCGTGGGATCGAGTCCGGCTGGGCTGATCGATAGCACATCTGGCACATTTGAATGGACAATTGGTACATTGACAGACGGTACGACAGGCATTATCACGTACACGGCCGAAGTGTTACCCAGCGCGGGTGCATCAATTGTGAACACGGCCGTGATTACGGCCGACGATGATTCAGAAGACAGCAACAACGAGGAGATGGCAACACTGACAATCGAACGGCCGAACGTGGGCATTGCCAAAACAATGACCCCAAGCGACGTTCAGCCAGGGGATACCGTGACAATTACACTCACAATATCCAATACAGGCAACATTACTGCAACGAATGTCGTTGTGACTGATACGCTGCAATCATGGGTATCGTCGGTCGCTTCTGGTATCACACTAAGTGGTGTTGACCTAATCTCGATAGGATTTCCTGCTTACACGTGGGAATTAGGTGACATCCCGGCCGATGGTAGTGGCACGATTTCCTTTGCTGTGATCGTTGACCCAAACATTTCAACAGCCACAACGGGCAACAATACTGCCACCATCAGCGCGACAAATGATAGCGATAATGACAACAACAGCGACTCCGATTCGGTTGATATTTTGCTGCCAGATGTGAGCGTGACAAAAACGGCCGACCCAGCCACCGTGCAACCGGGCGACACCATCACCTACACCATCGAAATCGCCAATGCGAACATGATTACAGCAACAGGTGTCGGTTTGATCGATGTGCTGCCCAGTCAGTTGACGGGCGCGTCGATTGTGGATGAGAATGGCACGACAATGCTGCCGATTACAGGCGAAACGATTCCGCCCGGTGAGACCAAGACATACACGTTGACGGCCACCATTGACCCCGCTTTGACGACATTTGGGCAATTTACAAACACGGCCGAAGTAACAGCTACCAACGATTCGGATGATGGCAACAACAGCGACGACGCAGTTGCAACCGTTATGCCACCGACGATTGAGGTCGATAAATCGGCCGTTCTCGTTGGCGACACCATCACGTACACGATTGTCGTGACCAATGGCGGCGGTACAGCGTATGACATTGACTTAGTGGATGCGCTTCCGGCCGAATTGGCAGGCAGCGATTGCCAAGCGAACCAGATAGTCAACGTCGCCGCGAACAGCAGCCAAACGATCATCTGTAGCGGTACGATTGATGCGGTCAGTGTGGTGCGGACACCTGTGACACAAACGATTGCGGTGGGTGATACGGCAACATTCGCCATCACCGTCACGAACAGCAGCGACTCAGCGATTAGCAACCTCAACGCGGTTGATTCACAAAATATCTCATGCGTTCCGGCCGTGCCAAGCACCCTAGCTAGCAATGCAACATACACAGCGACGTGTACCGAAATCGGCGTGCTTGCAGGTTACACATCATTCCTGACGGTGACGGGCGATATTGAGAATGTAAATGTCGTCACCGCGTCGATCCAGACGATTCCGACGATTAGCGACACGGCCGCGGTGACAACGACTGCCCCTATTAGCGATACCGTCTCAAATTCGGTCGCTACTATCGGTATTGACGTGAGCAAAACGGCCGTCACCAACGGGAATACTGTCACATACTCGCTTGGTTTCACGATCTACTACACCGATGTTACCCCTTCCACAATTCTGCAACTCACACTCACCGATACATTACCAACAGGAATCGATTTTGCACCGACTTGTCCTTTTACGACAACCCAAAGCACAACTTTCCCTCCCCTTACACCAGCCTTTTTAGGCCCTAGTCCATTCACAAACCCTAGCTTTGACTGTGTAGGAACGTTGGACATACCTGCCAATCCGATCACCGTCAGCAAAACGCCTGACCAAGCGGTGGAAGTGGGCGACACAGCCACCTTTACGGTCAGCGTGAGCAACACGAGCGGCATGTCGATGACAGATGTGGTGGTCAGTGATCCGGCCGCGCCCAATTGCGACCGCACCATTCCTGTACTGACGACGACGGCCGTCACCTACTCCTGTACGCAACCAAACGTCACGGCCGCCTTCACCAACACCATCACCGCAACCGGAACCGTCGCGCTGGACATCTCGAACACCTTCTCGGCCGCGTTTTCAGTTGATGGGATCACCGTGACCGACTCCGCAACAACACCGGGCGAAACATTGACGCAGACTGTCACCGTTTCCGATACGGCGCGAGTCGAAATTGTCGATTTGGACGTGAGTAAAGCGGCCGAACTGTCGGCCGACGAGTCGATGATCACCTACACCATCGACATCACCAACACAGGCAGCACCACGCTAACGGCCAACATCACCGACACGCTTCCGTCTGGTTTGACCAGTGTTGTGTGCAATGGTGTGGCTGGCAATCCGTTGGTCATTTCAACGACATTGGGCGCGAATGCCACTGATCAAATCGTCTGCACGGCCGCTATTGATGCTAGCCTTTCTGTCAGCAAAATCATCACCGATCCGCTCGTCGTTTCCGGTGTAGAGCAACCCCGCTTTACCATTGCGATGACGAACACAGGCGCGGCCGATCTGCTCGACATCACAACGATTGATCCCACAACACCGCCTTGTGCGCGTATCGTTCCTGTTCCCGGCACATGGCAGCCCGGTGGCACGGCCGGGTTCATTTGTACGGCCGCCACGACAACCGTCAGCTACACCAACGTCATCACAGCGACTGCCATTCCTGCACCTATTACCAATATGGTCAGCGTCGGGATTCGTGGCACAAACGCCGTGATCACAGATGACGTGACAACTGACTTTACCATTCCTGTGATCAGTACCGACTCGGCCGATGTCGAAGTGCTTGATGTCGCGGTCTCGAAAACACCGCTCGTCAATGGCGACACCGTGACGTACACCATCGTCGTCACCAATTTGAGCAGCATCCCCCGGCCGATCATGATCACCGACGTGCTGCCCACCATTATCGACTTTGGTCAGACGGCTGCGTGTCCGTTTGCCACGGCCGCGATGACAACCACCATACTCGCCTCCAATCAAGTGACCACATACACCTGCTCCGGCACGATTATGAACGGCTTCACCGTCGAAAAAGTAGCCGACGAAAACGTGATCACGACCGGCTCGGCCGCGAATTACACCATTACCGTCACCAACAATACAGACTACCCATTGAGCGTGACAGTCGAAGATGCCCCCACACCCAACTGTGACAACACGCTCACCGTTCCCGCGCAAAGCGCATCCAGTTATGTGTGTGCAGAAGCAGCTCTGACAGGCACATTTACCAATACGATCACCGCAACAGGCACGATTTCTGCCTCCCTTTCCAATGAGGTAACGGTGATGATCGTAGACGAGCCACTGACCGAAGTGAGCGACAGCACACCGGGCGAGACGATTTCGGAGACGACTGTTCTCACCGACACAGAGCGCGTCGATACGATCAGCTTAGAGATCGAAAAAACGGCCGTCACAAACGGCAATACGATTACTTACACCATTGTTGCTACCAACACAGGTAGTACGCCCCAAACAGTGACCGTGACCGACACATTGCCGACAGCAATTCCGTTTACAGGCGCGAACTGTCCATTTATCGCGGCCGCTTCCTTGGACGTGCTGTTAGATGCAGGGCAAAACGTGATGTACGCATGTGTAGGGACGATTACGGCCGACTTCGCCATCGAAAAGGTGGCCGTTGACCCGTTGATCCCGACAGGTGGTACCGCGACATTCGCCATTACCGTCACCAAT
>CALECP010000402.1 GCA_937949915.1 uncultured Anaerolineae bacterium | reverse complement strand
GGCGGACTAACTCCATACTTGACGGTCACAAAGCCATGCTTCTCGTAGAAAGCGCAGGCATTGTTGACATTTTTGACATGGGTGCAAAGCTCTAAGCCCGTAGGGACATGGTATGCCATGTCCCTACCAATCCCCTGCCTCTTCATCTTCTTCAAACAATGATGCCACGGCCGGGGCTGCCTTCTTCCCCTTCATCTCATCATAAAAATCTTGATCGTAACGCCGCGACCGAATCGGGATCGGCATTTTGACACCCCAGCCCAGCAGCAACACCTCTTGCTTCTCTTGCAACCGCGCCAGCATACCGCGCAACTGTTCGCGCCCCGCCAGCCCGGTCAGCACCGCCCGAATATCGTCGTCATCCCCCAGCCAGCCGGTGATGCGTGTGCCGAGCTGCGACATAATTTCGTCGTCAATCGCGCTCGGCCGTTGGTCGATCACCAGCAGCGTCACAAAATACTTGCGTAGCTCACGCGCAATAATGCCAAACGTCGTCTGTTTGGCGATGTGTGGGTTGAGCAGCTTGTGTGCTTCTTCGACGGCGATCATCAGCGGCCGGGGCGGGGCTGCATCGTGCGACTTGTGCGCTTCAGTCAGCTTCACCCAATGCTGGCGAATACGGCGCGTCAGCACATTGCTCACCAGCAAATAGTCGAGATCGCTCTCAAATTCACCAAAGCTGAGGATGACATGACGGCCGTTCTCCAAATCATCGACCAAGCGCGTCACCGGATCGATGTCTGGCTTATCAACCACATACGCCTTGCGGTAGATCGGCTTCAGTTTGCGGTGCAGGGCTTCGGCCGACTTGGGATGCACATTGTTATCTTTTGCCCAATACTCGGTCGAATCGGGGGCTGGCACTTGTTGCTCTTTCCCCTTTTCGTCGATGTACATATCGGTTTTGCCCGGTATTAGCTTCATAAATTGGCTGAACCAATTGTTGCCGAACGCGCCTTGCAAAGCGTCTAGCACCACCATCGCCGAATCGTTTAGGTTAATTGATTCGGCCAGCATGAGGATGTCGGCGGCCGTAATATCACCTACCCCCAATTCGAGCGTCCAGTCCGGCGTTTTGCCGCGCACTGTCGCATCTGGCCCCAGTGCTGCCACCTGTACTTTGCTGCTAAACAGGCTTTTTAGCCCTTGTGTTAAGTCGCCCGTATCCGCATTGAGATCGTCAAAGCCATACTCATTGTGCATGTCAAAAACGAGCGCACTGGCCACCCCTTCTTTCATAACACCGGCCAGTACCATGCGTGTCAAAAAGCTCTTGCCCGTCCCCGTTGCGCCGAAAATGCCACTGGAGCGCTTGACCAGTTTCGCCAGATCAAGCCCCACCGGATGCCCTTGCTCAATCGTGTGTCCCAAAATAAATGAGCCGCCAAAAATCTGCTCTACGTCCCCGGCATCGGCCAGCCGCACGGCCGCGTGGTGGGCTGGCACTGTTTTGACAGGGCGCGGGTTCGGCTTGTCTATTTCGCCTGTTTCGATTTGCTCCTGCCAATCGAGCATCGCTTCCACATCGGCCGGGTCAGGCCCTATTTCCATCATCAACGTCGGATACATCGCCAGCGTGGTGAACAATGTTTTACCCAGCAGTTCTAGGCTGATCGCACTTTGGAGGCGGTCTGTCTTTTCATCGGCAAAGCGTGGATCGGTCGCCCCCAATTGCAGATCGGTGATCAGCCCGTAATACCGCCACACACCGCTATCGACCACTACAAAGCTGCCTTCCTGCACCTGATCGGCCGTGACCGTCAGCCGCACTCGCAGCCCTTCCTTCAGCCCACCACCTACAATGTATCCAATCGCTTCTTTCGTCATATTAATCGCCCAAAATAATCCTTCAACCAGTAAAGACGCAACATTTTGCGTCTATCTTCAAGCAGGAAAACGCAAAACGTTACGCCTCTGCAATATATCACCCTATGAGTGTACTATTTTTCTATCAGTTTTGTATCTAGGAATTTATCGAGCCAAACACCCACTGCCACCGTCAGCGACAGCATGATCAATAACGTATAGAGCAAGCCAAATTGAGCAAAATCTGTGTGCAGCGTCAATTGAATGTTTGAAATGGCAATGTTGCCATACACAATGCCATAAGTGAGCGCAAACCCTATCGCGCATGAAAGAACGACCAAGAGCAATCGCCTTGTCCATAATTGCATCGTCATATCAGTTGAGTAATGTCTCTATCTGGTCAGCTAAATCTTTGCCGGAAATTGGTTTGCTGAGAAAACAAGTCGCCCCTGCTTCCAAACTACGCATCTCATTCTCTTCGTTATGCGCCCCACTTAACATAATGATTGGCGTATTGCTCAATTTATCATTTTTCCGTGCTTGCCGACACAGATCATACCCATTCATACCGGGCATCATTACATCAAGCACCAGCGCGTCGGGTGTCACATCGTGCAGACGGGAAAGTGCGTCTTCGCCCCCTGTTGCTTCGATCACCCGATACCCGTTGCGTGTCAGAGAAAATCGCATCAGCAAAAGCGCCATCGGTTCATCATCTACAATTAAAACAGATGGGTGTGTATTTTTTGTGTGATTACTGCCAACCATGATCTATACCTTGTATCCTCAATAAATTATTTATTATCCTGTACATACATCTACCTTACTATAAATAATCATAGCGTAAACTTTGTTAACTAGGCTACATAATTGCTGTCTGTATTTGATTAC
>CALECP010000401.1 GCA_937949915.1 uncultured Anaerolineae bacterium | reverse complement strand
TCTACTAAAAACACCCATATTTCGAGCAATTTGTAGGGTGAGAAGCCTATACCACTGTCAAGTTAGAGTTTTCCAGAGTTCTCAGAATTTATAGAGCTACCTTTTTACAGTAGATCAAATTTAAGTTGATCCCATATGTTAATCAACTGACTTACAATGGAGCCATGATGAAAGAGAATATAACTGGCATAAATCCAAACAAAATAAAACCATAGAATGATTTCATTGAAATCATCTGTTCAGTATCCTTTTCTAGTCGAAATCTATCATAATGATGAGCAGCCCTCAACAACATCACAACAGTAAAACATACAACAATGCGTGTCAGCATTATTGATTCATTCATTCGCGCAAGAACATATACTGTCCATGTGAACATAACTGCAAGAAATTCAAGCATCATATATCTATTCATAAAATTATCACCTTTTCACAGTTATTGGTTGGTAAAAGATAGTTTTATCGTCACCATAAATGCCTGAGCATAAATAATCGAGCATTTTTAAGCGTAAAAACGATCAACTCATCAAGCGCACTTGCTCCGCGATAATGCTGATGCCACGCTGCACGGCCGCGGCCGATTGGGCATAGCTGACGCGAATACATTGTTGTTTATGCGCCCAGTCATCATTTTCCAAGCCGGGGAAAAAGTAATGCCCCGGCACCACGATCACATTGTTTTCGAGTAGTTTTTGATAGAGTACCGCGCTCGATTGCTGCATCTGCTCAAACCAAAGCCACACAAAAATCGCCCCCTCCGGCTTGTGGACACGGTACGGCACATCATCAAATGCGTCGGCCAGCCATTGCACCGTTTGCGTCACTTGTTTTTGGTAATGCGGCCGGATATGTGTCTGGCTCACCGTCAATAATTGGTCGCTCTCGACCGCATGTTGCAGCAGGGCAGACCCAACATTGTTGGGCGAAAGGCTGATGACGGCGTTCATGCCCCGCAGCGCGGCGATCACCTGTTTGTCGGCCACCACGATGCCGGTACGGATACCGGGCAGCCCCAATTTTGACAAGCTCATACACAAAATCACATGTTCGTCCCAAATCGGTTGTGCATCCCTGAAAATGATGCCGGGGAATGGCAGCCCATAAGCGTTATCGAGGATGAGCGGAATGCCATTGTCACGTGCCAGTGCGCTCAGTTGGGTCACTTCGTCGTCGGTCAAGACGTTGCCGGTGGGGTTGGTCGGCCGACTGACGGCAATCGCGCCGATGTCATCGCTCATCGTCAGGGCATCAAAATCGACGCGGTATTTGAATTGGTTGTCTGGCAGCAGATCGATAATCGGCCGGACAGAGGTAAAAATGCCGTCGTCAATCCCCACGTCTGCATAGCCGATATATTCGGGAGAAAGTGGGAGCAATATCTTGCGGAATTTGCCATCCTCACAGCGTCCTGCAAACAGGTTGAACAGCAGGTGAAAGGCGGTCTGGCTGCCTGCGGTGAGCGCGATGTTTTCGGCCGTGATTTCCCAACCATAATTGCGCCGAAACAACGCGGCTAACGCCTCTAAAAACGCGCCATCTCCGGCGGGTGGGGCATAGTTGCCCACCATGCGCTCAAAGGCATCGTCGGCCGCCATCACCTGCGTCATCTGCTGCCGAAAGTACGCTTGCACAGGGGGGATGTAGCTGGGGTTGCCACCACCTAAAAAGATGGCGTTGGGATCGCTGACGGCACGGCCGAGGTCTTCCATCAACTGCAAAATGCCGCAATCGCCTACAAATTTTTGTCCGTAGCTTGAAAATGAAAATTCCATGCCGAGAAGTATAGAGGGGCATGGGGGTCGGTGCTAGGGATTGTGGCGGTGGCAGCGGAGGTGGAGGGCGGTGCGGGTGGCGGCCGTGATGCGATAGGCGTGGCTGGTGATGTGACCGGGCAGCCATGCGATATGGTTGTCAATCAAAACAAGCGGCCACTGGGGGCGGTGGGCGGCCGGGATTTTGCGGTTAGTCATCATCGCTTTGAGCGACGTGTGACGGCCGTCCATGCCCAACGGCTGCATCGTGTCGCCCGGTTGACGGCCGCGCACCGTCAGGGTGTGTGGCGGTGTGTGATCAATCGCTATCCACGTCTGCCACCGATCTACGTTTGAGCGGACTGTTTGCACATCTATGTTTGGGGCGTGTGTGGCGGTGAGAACCCAGCCATTTTCCAAAAAAAGCGGCCGATCTAGCGACAAAACAGCCTCGGTAGCGGTTGTTTGGGGAGCGGTGATCGGTGGGGTCGCCCCGGCGTGGGCGAGGGTGAGGCTGTTGTAGCCGACGGTGAGGGTGAGGGCGGCCGCGATGTGTGCTTGTGCGCCTGTTTGGTTGTTTTCCGCAATGGTACGCGCTTGTTCGAGCGGCCGAAAGCCGATCTCAGCGTCGTCTGATGCAAGCTGGGTGACAGCGTGGCGCAACGTGCGGCGGCGCAGGCTGAGGGGCAGTGCCAGCCACCGCGCTTGATCGAGTTGTAGCCAGTTGTCTGCTTGGGTGATGAGCGTGTTGGTGTATGCGTCGGCCGTCAGTTGATCGAGCAGGGCGTTGTCGGCCGTGACCAAGTGCGCCATCTGGTTTGTTTGCTGCCGAAAATGGGGGCTGATCGCGTCAAGCGTGGGCAGCAACTGATGGCGAATGCGGTTGCGAAAGTAGGCGGTATCTGTGTTTGTTTTGTCTTCGCGGGGGTGCAGGTTGTGGGTGTGGCAGTAGGCGATCAGATCGCTTTTGGGGTGGGAAAGGAGCGGCCGGAGTAGTACAACATCGGGGTTGCCGGGGACGGGCGCGGCCGGTTGCATCCCTTGCAGACCGGGCAGCCCTGTGCCGCGCAGCCAGTGCATCAAAATTGTCTCTGTTTGGTCGTCGGCATGATGAGCGGTGAGAATGTGTTGGGCGTGGTGGGTACGTGCGACCTGTGCCAAAAAGTCGTAACGGGCGTGACGGGCGGCTTGCTCGATAGAGTGTTGGTGCTGGTGGGCGTGGGCGGCGATGTCGGTGGTATGGATGACATACGGGATGCCGAGTTGGGCGGCCGTGTCTTGCACAAATTGCGCGTCGGCCGTGGCTTCGTCGCGTAGCTGATGGTTGAGGTGGGCGATGATCAGCTTGTCGGCCGACCACTGGTGCGCGACCACATGGAGCAGTGCGAGCGAATCGACCCCACCAGAGACAGCGACAATGAGCGGCCGGTCGGGTGTGCCGATGTGCTGGTGCAGGAAGGTGCGAACAGTTTGCGCTGGCATTTTAGAGAAGTTAGAGAAGTGGTCAGAGAAGATAGTAGGCCAGTACGGTAGGGACACGATGTACCGTGTCTCATACATATCAAGCTCGTTACCGCTCCGGTTGAAACCGGCTGCTACGCCGACTGAAACCCGTTTGAAACGGGTTTTTCGCAGCGATGTAAGTCGCTCTGACAGACCGCGTGTTTCAACACCGGGCGAAACCGGGGCAACAAATTGCCGATGATGTGCTGATTGAACCGGTTTTAGCCTTAGCTTGATACCACTTGGACACGAAGTATCGTGTCC
>CALECP010000400.1 GCA_937949915.1 uncultured Anaerolineae bacterium | reverse complement strand
AGAGGGCAATTATGATGCGCTTCCTTCGCCTGTGCATGTGCGCGGCTATTTGCGGAATTATGCGACTTATCTTGGCCTCGACCCGACACCATTGGTGGAGGAGTATGAGGCTATTTTTACGTTGGGGCGCGGCCGACGCGGCCGTAACCCGGCCGAAAAATCGACTGATCCCAACGAAAAGCCGATTCCCCCGGTTGCCAACAACCCATTTTTCCGCCCGTCCAGTATGGAGTTGAACCCGCAAAAAAATGCGCCCGGTTTCGACTCTGTTTTGCGTTGGATAATTATCGCGGCTCTGCTGTCTGCCATCAGTTTGATCGGGTATCGGCTCTACCTAGAGAGTGCGGATCGGCCGATACAGCCATTGGTGGCGTTGCAAGAGACGATTGGCACAATGATCAACGGAGATGATGTGCCAACAGCGGCCGAGATCGATACTGAGCAATTGATCGAAGATGCAGAAATCCCGGCGGCCGATGATGCAGCCATTGTCAGTACCGGCCGTAACCAGCTAGGCGATGATGGTGAAGCGGCCGCAGAGAGTGTGGTTGATCTTGAACAGTTTAATGGCGCAGACCGCTACGAAATTCGCTTCGAGATCACTGAACGGACATGGCTGCAAGTGACGGCCGATGGCGAGATCACCTTCCAGGGATACGCGCCCGGTGGCACAACCCAAACCTTCCTTGCCGAAAACGAATTAACGCTGAAAACGGGTAACGCCTACGGCATTTATGCCACCATCAACGGCGAAGAAGTGGGCAAGTTGGGTGAACGCGCTCAAGTGATCGACCACACTTTTATTGCCGAATAAGCTGAACTAAAAAGCGTTATGCTGCCCATTGAAATTATCCTCCCATTTCTTGCGGCAGCGATCCTTCTCGCACTCGCCCCCGGCCCAGACAACATATTTGTGCTAACACAAGCGGCGTTACGCGGCCGGATTGCTGGTCTCGCCGTTGTGTTCGGCTTATGCACAGGGCTAATCGTCCACACGCTGGCGGTGGCGCTGGGGGTAGCGATTATTTTCCAAACATCGGCCGTGGCGTTTACCTTGCTCAAAATGATCGGGGCTGCCTATCTGGTGTACCTTGCTTACAAAGCCTTTCGTGCATCTGCCACCCATATCGCCAGTGAAAAAACGACCCAAATCCCCTTGAGCAAGCTCTATGTGCGCGGCATCATTATGAACATCACCAATCCGAAGGTGTCTATTTTCTTTTTGGCATTTTTACCCCAGTTTGCCGATCCGGCGCGGGGTGCTATATGGGTGCAAATGGTGATGTTGGGCGTGTTGTTTATCATTGCCACGATTGTCGTTTTTGGAACGATTGCGCTGCTGGCAGGTACGTTGGGTCATTGGCTTAATCGCTCGGAACGCGCACAGATGATGCTCAATAGAACGGCCGCCGTCGTCTTTTTCGGCTTGGCAACCAAACTGGCTTTTGCCAGCCGATAATTTAGGAATAGAAAACAGATAATGAGCCGCAAAAAACAATTTTTCCTCCTCAGTCTTGGATGCAGCAAAAATACAGTTGATTCGGAGAGCATGGCCTCTTTGCTGGAAAACGCGGGCTATACCGGCGTGGGCGACCCCGAAGATGCCAGTGTATTGATGGTCAATACGTGCGGCTTTGTAGAAGATGCGCGCCAAGAATCTATCGGCGCGTTGCGTGAATTGGTGGCGTTGAAAGAGCGAGATCAAATGGTGATCGCGGCCGGGTGCATGGCACAACGGTATGGCAATCAAGTTGCTGAATGGGTGCCGGGAATCGACGGGGTGATCGGCACGCGGCGGTGGATGGATATTGTGCCATTCATCAAAAAAGTGCGGAAAAACAAACATCCCGATCCGCTTTATCATTTGCCGACAGAGGCGAAAACAGTTGGCACAGACGAGCAAGGGGTGTTGCGAATCGCGGCACAGGGCGCGAGTGCGTATTTGAAAATAGCAGATGGCTGCCGTCGGCCGTGCGCGTTTTGCGCTATCCCGGAAATCAAGGGAACGCTCGTTAGTCGGCCGCCTCACGCCATTATCGACGAAGCGATGATGCTGCAAGACGCAGGTGTACAGGAACTGATCTTGATCGCCCAAGACAGCACCGATTATGGCAGCGATCTGGGTATGAAAAACGGGCTGGCGCAACTGTTGACCAGCATCACCGAAGCTGCCCCCGCCATCCCCTGGATTCGCCTCATGTATGCGTATCCGGGCTATGTGACCGATCAATTGATCGAGGTGATGGCGACGCACAAGCAAATCGTGCCGTATCTCGATATTCCATTGCAGCACGGACACCGTGAGACGCTCAAACGAATGCGCCGCCCTGCCAACATAGAATGGGTGTATAAAACATTGGACAAGCTGCGGACAGCGATGCCGAACATTGCGATTCGCACCACGTTTATCGTCGGCTATCCGGGTGAGACAGATGCGGAATTTGATGGGCTGATGCAGTTTGTGAGCGATCTCAAATTTGATCGCGTCGGTGCATTCATGTATTCGTATGAAGCGAGTACACCGTCATCAACGGCCGGATTCTTAGTCCCTAAAGATGTGATGGAGGCGCGGCGGGATGCCCTGATGGAACTCCAGCAACCGATTTCGTTGGGCATCAATCAATCGTTTGTGGGGCAGACGTTGCCGATTTTGATAGAGGGTGTGGGCGATGGGGTCAGTGTCGGCCGTAGTTACCGCGATGCCCCGGAGATCGATGGCATGGTTGTTGTGCCGGGCGAACTACCTGTGGGCGAAATGATACCGGTCTACATAGATGGGGCGATGACGTATGACCTGACCGGCCGAGTCGTCACCGACGGGCCGCAAATTATGCTGTCTGATCTATAGCCGCCGCTATCTCATTACCACACTGCCAATATCGACATTCCCTAACTCAAAAACACACAACAGCGTAGATCAATCGTCGGTTTCCCCAAATAGTGGGAAAAATATAATGGCATAGTGAACGCATCCAGTGATATTGGTTTCACTGGTCAAATGATGAACTTATAGGGAGTGAAAAATGTCTTATTATCGATATAGAATTTTATGGATGGTTGGTTGTCTGCTGTTTGTTGTGGGGTGTACGGCCGTGCCGGGTGAGGTTGAACCTCCGGCTGATCTCAACGCTGAGATCGCGGATACAACAACAAATAGTGAATTATCTGATTTAACGATTGCGGAAGAAGTAGAGGAAGAGGCGGCTCACGATACCGCCCAAACAGTCATGGATATGCTAAAAGCGAATCTCACCAGTCAATCACTCGCTTCACTTGATTACTCAGTCCCTTCGTACAGTTTGCCAGACTGTGCCTATTCGGTCGAAGAACCGATTGTACTGACCTATGTGGAAGAAGAAACTTTCCACTTTGTCGAAGAAACACCACAATATATTGACGATATTACACACTTCAATTATATCGAAGCCATCTCAGAAACTGAGTTGTTTATGTCAGGTGCGACAGCATACCATACGCGCTGGTTGGGCATCTATGACACGTTATCAAAACAGATCGACATTCTTTATGAAGTTGATACGGGGTTGCACAATTTACAATGGTCTCACCAATACAATGGAGCCTTTTTCACTGAAGGTGTAGGACAATTAAAATTCCTGCACAAATATGCCACCACTACTGTTGAACTCTATGAAGATATTTATATCAATACTTTAGGTGCTGTTGACAGAGGTAAAAAATTATCACTTAGTGCATCAGTCACAAGTTAAGGAAATAAGTGGGCTGTCAAATCAAGAGCGTGTACGCTTGATTCATGGCATCTACACCCAACTCAGAGCAGAAGAAACGCAAAAGAAGTTCAGTTCGTCATACACGTGCAGTACAAGCAGACC
>CALECP010000399.1 GCA_937949915.1 uncultured Anaerolineae bacterium | reverse complement strand
AGCCATTTTGTGCGCGAGGAACTAAAGAAGAGGAGGGCGATGAGGACGCTTAATTCGAGCATCCAGCCGAACCACAGTTGCCACACGGCCGTCTGGGGTGGGTTTTCTGGTGGTAATGGGATGTTGCCACTCATCGCTAATTGATCTGACCACGCGACCAAGCCGATGAGGATGACAACAAACATGAGCGCAACAGCAAGGGTGCGCCGTGCGGCCGTGGGAGAAGCGAGACGGCCGATAGCATCCCAACCGATGCCACCGAGCAGGGCGATGCTGATAGCATAAAGCACCATCCACCGTGCAGGCGCACGAAATAGATCGAATGCAGGGAGATTGATAATGTACTCGCCATAAATCGGCGTAAACTCGCCCAAGCCGAATAAAATGCCGACGATGAGCAGCACCAATGGGGGCCAGACGCGCAAATTATGACGCAGTTGGGCGATGCCGAAAATGCCTAAAATAATCCCGATCAGTGGGACTGAGGCGATGTATTCGGAGTAGTTGATTTGGGTGTATCCCGGTAGCAGGGCGCGGGCGAATAGGAGGGGGTGCAATGAGAATGAGAGTGCTTCATCGAGTGGCAGCCCCCCCTGGCGGCGCGAGAGGCCGGTCAGTTCAATCGTCGGCAGCAATTGCACGGCCGCAATCAAAACAGAAATGACGACGCTGATACCGAGAACGGCCGCAACGGTGGCAAACAAAGCTCTGGGCGAGGGCGCAATGCGGGGGACGGGAGGATAGACGCGGTAGCGCGGCCGGTATTCGCGCCAGTAGGTGAATGCGCCTGTGAGTAGCTGTACGGCCGACCAGAGACAGAGCGCGATGCCGGTGGTAAAAGTGGTTTGCGTGTGTCCTGCTACCAGTTGGAGGGCAAATAGCAGCGCGATGGCGACGATTTTACGGGCGATCAGCCGTTTGTTGCCGACGGCCGCTTCCCAGTTGGAGGCGACGGCCAATATCCAGGGCAACCATGCCAAACTTTGCGCTTGGTTGACGTGTTCGACTTGGGCGGTGAGATAGCCGCCGAGGGCGTAGAGGAGGGCGGCCGTGAGTGCGCCTGTGATGGTGAGCTGGAAGCGACGGCCGAGCCAATACATGCCAATCGCGGCGATAAACACATGCAGCACAATGGTCGCACTGACCGCATACGGTGTGTCGAACAGCCACCAGACAGGCCAGTTGAGCGGGTAAAAAATACCGACTTGGCTATTTGCCAGCAAGGGTGCGCCCATAAAGAGATCGGGATTCCAGAGGGGGAGGCTGCCTGCTTTGAGGGCATTGGCGGCCGCGTGCCAATACGGATAAAAGTAGAGATAGCTGTCCCCCCGCGCCAAAATAAGATTGCTGAAGGCGAGGCGGCGGTGCATCAACAGCACGGCACTGAGCAGGGCGATAGCTGGGGCTAGCCATGTGATGAGAAAGGGGGGGAAGCGATTTTTGAACATAGTTTGGCGATCTCTTTCTTACCGCTAAGTTGCGGAGGTCGCAGAGGCTCGCAAAGTTTTTTAAGAATTTTTTGCGTGGGCTGCTAGATCGTTATTTTGTGATTTTGTAGAGCGTGATCGTATCGGTTGTGTGGCTGGTTTGCAATGTGTATCCGGCGGCGTTTAGCCTACGAATGAAGGGGGAAGCGTGTGCGATGGGCAATGTGGGGTGTTTGTGACCACAGAGTCGTAGAGGGCGTGAAGGTTCGCAGAGGTTTTTTGAAGCGGTGTACTGAGTGGGCAAAATGAGGTAGCGGGGGGTGGTTTTGTCGTAATGGGCGGCGAGATCGGTGATTAGGGCATTGGGGTGGGGAATCCACGCGATGTAGGTGTAGGTATCGTATAGTTTTTCGCGTAGCAACCAACTGTAGTAGTGGTCATAGAGAACGGCATCCGGCGGAAAAGGGGGGAGTTGCAGAAGTGATGGGTTACTTGTTGAAGAAGGGAAGAATGGTTGTATGTTGAAAATTAACAGGAGGGAGAGTAAAGAGGTGGTAAAAAACAGGCGATAGGGAAGTAGATCGATGATGCGGCCGATTCCGATGACGAGAACGGGCGTAATGAGCAGGAGATAGCGGCCGTAGATGGGGAAGGCGCAGAGCCAAAGGAGGGTGCAATAAGCGAGGAGAAAGAGCGCGAGCAGGCGGTCGGCCGTGCATTTACCAAAGCTGCCCCAGAGGATGGCGATGGGGAGCGGGATATACAGCCGCCACGCGAGAAAGCGGGGAAGCAGTTCCCATGAGGTGATCGGCCGCAATTGTGCCAGTAGCTGTGCGTCTCCGGTACGGCCGAACCCTGTTTCGCTGAATGAGATAAATAGCCAGCCGATTAGCACAAGCAGGGTGCTGCCAAAGCTGATGAGCCAGGGGCGCATGGCGAGTGTGTGGCGGCCGGGTTGGGTGTTTGTTTCGATAAAGGGCGAGAGTAAGATGAGTGGCAGCCATAAAATAGCTTGGTATTTGGTGGCGATGGCGAGACCAAACAGAAGACCGCTGAGAGACGGCCGTCGGTGGGCTGTGAGGGCGGCCGTGAGGCACAGTGTGAGCATGAGCGGGTCGGTGAAGCCACTGGCACTGTAGTGCATGGCGAGAGGCGAGAGGGCGAGTACGGCCATTGTGACACGGCCGAGGTGTGGAGAAAGAGGATACAAGCGTTTTGTCCAGATCGCGGTGAGTGGCAGCAGTGCCATCGAGGCGATGAGGTTGGGCAGACGGGCGGTGAAGGGTGCGGCCGGAAGCAGATTGTACAGCGTGGCTTGGAGGTAAAAGAGGAGGGGGGGCTTGTCGGCCGTTTCGTGGATCAAAAACGGGTCACGCAATGTATGAATTTGGCGTGACCACGTGGCAAAAAGCGCTTCGTCAGCGTGGAGGGCGGGGCCGAATAATCCATCGACCCGCAGCCAAAACGCGAATAGAAGCAGGGGTATAAAAAGTACTTTTTTCAAAGGGCAAGAATTTCACCGCAGAAGCGCAGAGAGAAAATAAGGCTTAGTCAGTAAAGCGGTATTTGACCAATGTCCACACGGCACGCGAGCCGTCTTTGATCGGCCGGATTTTCTTGCCTTCGTCAAATTCACGGCCGTTGTATGAGATCGGTACTTCATAGATACGGTGTCCGCGCTTGAGGATTTTTGAGGTCACTTCTGGCTCAAATTCAAAGCCCCGCGCCTTGATCGAAAGACCGTCAATCACGTCTGACCGGAATACTTTGTAGCATGTTTCCATGTCTGTGAGCGTGACGTTATAGAGGACGTTCGTCACGAGCGTAAGGAATTTATTACCGATTTTGTGCCAAAAGAACATCGCCTTGGTCGGGCCACCATTGAGACGAGAGCCATAGACGACCGTTGTGCGTCCAGTTTGGATCGGATCAAGCAACTTCGGATAGTCACGCGGATCGTATTCAAGATCAGCATCTTGGATGAGGTAAATGTCTCCTGTCGCTTTGCCAAATCCGGTCATCACAGCCCGCCCTTTACCCATATTTTTGGGGTGGTAATGAATTTGGATTTTGTCACTCAGAGCTTGCACTTCGGGGTACAAATCTTTTGTACCATCTGTCGAACCATCGTCTACGATGATAATTTCATCGGCGAGATCAACGGCAACGACGAGTTTGACCGATTGTACAAGCAATTCGACTTCGTTATAGACTGGGATAACGACGGAGAGCGTCATCGGTTTTTCTGACCCGGTATTATTTGTCATGCGTCCTCACATAAATAGACCAGAGTGATAATGGATAATCACTCTGGTCAACCTTAAATATAGAAGCATCAAGTATAACACCCCTATCAAAGCCAACCAAAATAATGCGTTAATGGTGAATTTTTATGACACAATTATTGTGAGATCATAGACTCGATTTCTTTCACACCATAGACAGTGTAATGGGCATTCCGAAACAATGGAGGCGAATCAAAAAAGTCGTCAAGCATCTGCTCCGAAGGTTGCTGATTATTGGCTGCCCATTGAAAATAAACGACAACTGAATTGCCGGATTCAACTTGTTCATTTATGGTGGCTAAGTTTGTTTCAAAGTTAGGATGATTGAGTTTAGGGATATTGTTGACTTCGTGTAAGTGCATGACTTCAACTTGTTGGGGGGCGTTTGTGTATACATCAAAGCCGCTATCTACGACTGCATCAATTGTTTCTAGCCCTAATCGCCAAATATAGGTTGTATAACCACTACCATCTAGGTGTCGTCTGATAATAAATGTCGATCCTCGATCAATGTTAAATCCAAGAAAAATGGCGACAAATACAATAAACCCAAACCATATTGCCTTTTCTTGGCGTTGTTTTGCATATTGCCAACATGCAACGATCATTGTTAACAAAAGCATGAGATGCCACAACGATAATATGCGACGGTCTAATGGTGTAAAAGCATCATAGAACGTAATAGATGTAAGGAGGAACGGAATATAGACAATGATAAATGTACCCGCGAAAAAAAGAACGGCGATAGAGAATGGATTCATATCACTATTTGACGATAAATGATGCTTAACTGCTTTGTATAAGATGAACAGAATCAATGTAAGAAGTAGACCCATTTGAAAAATCTGAATACCTAGCTGAAAAGAGGTTTTTGTTGCGGTATTCATTGGAAGCCAAAAATCGTACAATGTATTTAGTAGTTGTTTTATTTTGACCCAACCAACAGGATGATAGGCTACCGACCGATTGGTCGCACTCGCAGCAGTCAGTTTGTTGCGAAGCAACCACAAGGCAAAAGGTGCAATCGAAACAAATACGCCGACACACACGTGACCGATTCGCTGAAGCCATGTTGTTTGCTTTTGTGCAAATAAAATGACGGCCGCGATTGGCACGATGAGGACGATTCCAGAATATCGCAGCAGAATTGCAAAACCAATGATAGAACCGATTAAGACAATCCTCCAGATATTATTCTCTCTAATATATCCTGCACATAAACCGATTATAATAAGCATACACGTAACAAACGGGGCTTCGCTGTAAGCCATCACATGTATTTCTTGGAATGACCAAACGGATAGAAAAAAACTAATGGCGATCAGTGTCGCTGTAAAAGATTTATCGGTTGCTTTATAGATTAGCCCTCCTACCAGTGCTGTATTGAGTGCAAATAAAATGATGTGAAGATACCTTGCCCCATGCAAGGGGTCTGTACCTATCCCGGCGAGTGCTAGTAAAGCGGGATACCCTGGAGGAAAGTGGGTTAGAGGAAGCTGTTTGTAGTAAAATCCATTCCCGGCTAATATATTTCGTGCCGTCCCAAAATATGCGATGCCATCGCCGCCGACACCAATACCATACTGTGTTTCATAATGTAACATAACGGCTGCACAAATAGCTCCAATAGGGATAATGATAATGGCTAGAAATGAGAAATACCGCTTCATAAATAGTTGAA
Organism: uncultured Anaerolineae bacterium; assembly: GCA_937949915.1. Classification (GTDB taxonomy): domain Bacteria; phylum Chloroflexota; class Anaerolineae; order Promineifilales; family Promineifilaceae; genus CALECP01. The sequence continues at coordinate 4,349 of CALECP010000399.1, read as the reverse complement.
CTCCTGCCCGTTTACTGTTTGTTTTCTAACTTTTCCCACAATGGTATCACTATCATAAATTGCATCAAAGCGAATATAACGTTGTCTTTTTCAAAGAGAACTGTAGAAATAAACGTCAAGAATTGACGTGATTAAGTTTGCATAGGACGTATAATGTTAGGATAAGTATGCTTGTGCTGCATTTTGCATGACATAAGATTTGAAACGAGATTCAAGATTATGAGGTTTTTGATATGAAAGAGATTCGACATGTGATCTTGGATATGGATGGGGTGCTATGGCGGGGTATGACGGCCGTGCCGGGGTTGGTCGATTTTATCGACACGTTGCGGCGGCTCGATATTCCGTTTGTGTTTGCGACCAATAATGCATCGCGCACAATCGACATGTATGTGAAAAAATTTGCAGGGCTGGGCGTGACAGTGGAGGCGTGGCAGATATTATCGGCCGGATATGTGACGGCCGCGCATCTTGCCAAACGGTATCCGGCCGGGACAAAGACCTACGTGTTGGGCAGTTTTGGGCTGCACGATGCGATGCGCCAAGCGGGGTTCGATGTGGTCAATCAGGTGGATGCGGTGCTTGATCCCAATGAGATCGGCGTAGCCGTGGCGGCCGTTCCGTCCGTCGATTTGGTCGTGGCTGGCTTCAATATGAAAGCGACATATACTGACTTTTCGCTGGCATCGATCTACATCGACCGGGGGGCAGATTTTTATGGCAGCAACGAAGATTCGAGCTTTCCACATGAGGTCGGCCGCTTGCCCGGTGCTGGCTCATTCATGGCATTGCTCGAAACAGCAACCGGGGTGAAACCGACGATTATCGGCAAGCCAAACACGTACATTTTTGAAGAAGCACTGGCGCGACTAGGCAGCACAACGGCCGATACAGCGATGGTGGGCGACCGCCTGAACACCGATGTGCGGGGCGCAAAAAACACCGGACTGATCAGCATTCTCGTTCTCACCGGCATTGCGACGATAGAGGACGTGGAGGCGAGTGCTTTTCAGCCCGATTACATTTTTGACGATATTGTTGCGCTCGGCCGAGCCTTGATGCTCGGCCGATAGTCATTTTACGATCACCATTTCCCTACGAGACAAACATACCAAAGTGCGTTGATTTTGATTTTTTATAGGTTGTACCTGTCAATAATACGACAAAGGCGAACATGATAGCTTTTTGCCTATTTTGATCGGGTTGGGAACTACTCGCTTGGGTCAGGGCAAGCAGGGTGGGTGTGCTGGAGGCGACGCAACCGCCTACAGGTGTACTGGCTACGACATGCGGTGGGACAGTGAGGACGGCCGCATTGGAAAAGGTAACTGTGCGCGATTTGTCGGTCGGATTATAAGCAGTACACGTGCGCTCTCCCGTCTCTGGATCAACAAAAACGGCGTAGGTCGCAATATCGGCCGTCACCGTCGGATCAACTTGTCCGGCCGTGTTAAACGTATGCAACCAGTGGTATGTGTGCGCGGCCGATTCGCCCGCCTCTTGTGCGCCGTCTGCCACATAGTTCGGCTCGGCCGCCCACCGTTCCAGCGCACGTTCAGGGTCAGCAAATGCTTCATATTGCCAGTGCAGATCATGCCAATGTCCTTCCGCGCCCGGTGCGGCGTACATGGCGGCCAAATTGCGCTGTACATAGTCCGGCCGATGCCCGTGATAGAGTGATCCGGCCGTCAGCGGCAAAAAGTTGATCCCGTGAATCTCCTCTGGATTGGCCGTCCACCACGTCGCATACGCAACGCCGTACCCCCACAAAATACCAACCGTTTCAAACGCATATTGGTCGGGGAACACCGCTTGATCGACATCAAACCAATACTGTTCAATCGCTTGCTGTTCGGTGGCGTACATGTAGATGCCTGCGTCGCGCATGTCGTCGTTGCCCACGGCCGCGCCCCACATAATCATCCCGGCCGCAAAGTTCATCGCCTCTGAGCTGGACTCCTGATTGTTTCCGGCCGCGAACGCTTGATGCCCTGCCGCCCAGCTATGCCCCGCATACGGATCAAATTGACGCAAATACGGGAAGCGCATGTCGTCCCGTTCCCAATTGGCCGCATCCCGCACCAACAGTTCGACGATGCCCTCATAATTGACCGCCCACGCCGGATCGTATTGCGCGATGGTAGCGGCCGTCATCACAAAATACCCCCAGTGGAAGTTGTGATCATTGATTTGGCTGTCTGCCCCGAAACCGCTCGGATACCCTTGCAGAACGTTCCAATTGTCATCCATATAAAACACATACGGTGCTTGTCCATCAAACCAATCTTCGAGCGTCAATTTGAGATACGTTAGGAAGCTATCGCGCTGGACGGTCATCCCTTGTTGATGGGCGATTTGTGCCAACTGCGCGAGGCGGTTCATGTTTTTGCCTTCCCAGTACGTTTCGCGGGGGTCTGTTGTATAGTCGTAATTGCCAGATGGATCGTACACATCGTTGATGTAGCTTTGGAGCTGTGCATCGGTGTAGCCGTCTACGTTTTCGATGGCGAGATCGGGCAGGGCAGGCAGGACACCGCCGAACGTCATTTCAGTCGTGAACGATGACGCTTCATATAACTGCATGTCGCCCCGTGTCGTGTCGTACATCAGTCCGGTATAGGTAGGCGTATCAGCCAAATTGATCGATTGATGCCGATAGAGCGCAATTAACGGCCGGTCAGACAGCGTGCCGCCTGACTCTTTCGCCTCCGTTGTGACGCTAAATGTCGAGGTAACGCGCTGGGTCATATCGTCCACACTGTATTCAACCCGCGTGTCCGTCACAAAGTTGTAGGCGTGCTGGCGGAACAATTCGAGCGTGCTGGCATTGTTGTCTGGCAGGGCGGCGAGGGCGAGATAATTTTTCCCGGCCGGAGCGTTCAGCGTAATCGTCAGCCCATTTTCTGTCCATGTCGAGCCAGTGGGGGCAAACAGCGCATAGCTTGCCCCCACGTTGTTGCTGGCGGTGAACGCGAACACTTCCCCATCGTTGACCACATCAAACGGCGGCGCAACCAAGTTGATCGTGTACGCGCCCCCTGTTTTATTGAAGAACACATACGGCAACCCATGCCCGAATGTGGCGGTCAGGCTGTCTGCGCCATCCTCCCACAAAGCGGTGACTGCCCAATCGGAATATCCGTCAACCCGCGTATCGGCCGCGTTCATTCCGGCAACGGTCACGCGAAGATGTTCCGCACCAGAGCCGGGGAGAAGATAGTTAGCATAGCCAGTCACGCCACCCGTGCCAGCCACATTGGTGCCAGATTGAATTTCACGCGCATAGCTCATCCGCAATCCGCCCGAAATAGCTTGCAGTGAAAACGGGTGCGGGTGCATCACTTGGGAGTGCGGTTCACGCGGTGGGGCTGACCCCGCGCCCTCATTCCAATCCCAAATCAGCGAACTCCACCAATCGTTTGTTTGCAGGGGGCCGGTGTAATTGTCGGTGATTTTGGGCGTGGCGGGACTGTAACCGCCCCCGTCCACAGCAGGCCAATACGTGACCGATTTCTCACCGGCCGGAAGCTGTGTCGTGTAACAGCCGACACCGGGCAGGGCCACGGCCGTATTTGCCACACCCAGACAACTGACCGCGGCCGCCGTCGGAATCGCTGTTGGCAATGGCGTTTGTGTCGGTGTGGGCGTAATAGTGGGTGTTTGGTACACAGTCGGGGACGGGGTCGGTGTAATGGTGGACGTTTGTGTCGGTGTCGGCGTGTCACAACCACCCGCGACGAGATCGCTAAACGGCACAGTGAGCTTTGATTGTTGCCCTTCGGCCGCCGTCGCCGCTACCCGCACACTACTCGCACCACTGCCGATGCCGTTCCAAAGGTGCAGTTCAATCGTGCCATTGGTCAGGTTGCCGTAGTCGCCCGTACTCGTTTGCAGCCCGCCGGAGCTGGCTTGGGTGTATGTCTCCCAATCGACAACCGGATTGGTGGCGAAATAGTTGTACGTTTCTGTGCGGTCGGCCGTGCCATCCCCATCAAAATCGTACCGAATCTCCGCATGGATGCCGTTGCCCACGGCCGTACCTGCATCTAAAAAGAGGGTGAACTGTGTGTTTCCGGCCGTGTACGTGCCTGTCACATTGCTGATGCTGTAGACGACGTGTGCGCCACTGCTGGCGGCCGCAATCGTGTCGGCTGTGGCTGCACTTCCGGCCGCAAACCCCAATCCGCTATCGAGCAGATAAACCGTATTGCTCGTCGCATCACACCCACTTTGGGCGCGTACAAAAGCGGGGCGCATGGCAGACATGAGCATAAGAATGCTGGTGATGATAAGTGTGAATAGCGGCCGTAGTGCAAATGGATCGCTGGGTGTGCGAGATCGTATGTGGG
>CALECP010000398.1 GCA_937949915.1 uncultured Anaerolineae bacterium | reverse complement strand
CACTTTTTTCATATTTTTCATACTATTTACACCTTGATAGACGTTTTAGGAAAAAGGAATCAAAAATCAGCACGACCTTGTTGTTTAAGCAAAAACTTTGCCGACGGTTTAATTCCTTATCCTTAATTTTTTAATTATCTTATGGTAGATTACATGAAATGATGTAAGAAACAATAACCCTAATGGGTTAAATAGGAGGAGATTCACTGGTTTTTGGGTTATTTTGCAGCCAAATCGCTATAATCCCCCCTATCAATTCCCCAAAAATAAAGATGACCCGCACCAAAACAGCTAATATGAGCGCAAGTGGTGCGTTAGCAAGAAGCTGACTCAGCATGACAACCAAAGAAATATCACGTAGGCCAAATCCAAAGAACGCGAGCGAACCGGCTAATGAGACAATGTTGGCAGCAGACCAAATACCAAGCACGATCAAATAACTGAGTCCCTCATGTTGTCCCGTAAATTGGATGATGCTAAACAGCATCCATGCGCCTAAGAGCCACATTAGCGTAAAGTAGCCGCCGCCCAAAATGATGTCACGCCACGAGAAAGTATATGTATTTTGCTTTTTGCTTAGTTTTGACCATAGCCAGTTGAGTGTGCGCGGATGGATGGTGATGGCTAACAAACCAACTGCAAGTAGAATTAGCCATAGATTAATGGAGCTTTCGGCCGAATGACTCTCAATAAATAGACTTGACCAAAATGGGAGCGTTGCAGTCGCGGTAAGCGTACCAGAGATGAGGATAAAGCATAATTCAAGCGTACTTAAAAATGTAATAATTGCCTTGTTGACACCGTGTTTTTCATAAAGCGTTGCACGGCTAGAAATGTACCAGACTGGTGTAGGTAGGCGCTTTGCCAAGTTAGAATAACCCCAACAAGCAAAATTGGTGCGCCAACTTAACGGATTGATGAACCGATTGACCATCCAGTGCCACGCATACGCCCCCAGCCCATGTGCAACAACCCACCCCACGATTGCGAAGACCAACCATTCATAGCGAAAATCCCACGAATAATTGCTGATCTCGTCCCAATCATTCCAGACAAGTCCTGCAATCGTGGCTATTGAAAGCAATATAAGCAGCATTGTGATTGTGCGAAAACGCCAACCTGTACTCAGATACTTCAATACTTGGCTGATAACGGATATTGGTTTTTCGCGCATTTGGTGACTTTACTTTACACTTGCCAATAAACTGCCGTCCAATCTATTTTTTGGATGTCGGGAATGATTGAATGGGCTGCTAAATACTCAGTGACCGCTCTTTTACAGGCTGGCCATGAGTTGTAATCATCGACGATGACGAATCCGCCTTTACTAACTTTAGGGTATAGATTTTCGAGAGAATCCATCGTTGAGCTATATAAATCGCCGTCTAGTCGTAGAATTGCAATATCTTTGATAGGGGCGGTTGGTAGTGTATCTGCAAACCAACCTTTGAGAAATTTAACTTGATCATCTAATAAATTGAACTTCTCGAAATTAGCCTTCACTTGTTCGAGTGAAACTTTGAGATAATCAACTTGGCTGAGGTCTAATCCATCATTTTCATCGGCCGGAACAGGCAACCCCTCAAAAGAGTCTGCGACCCAGACGAAGCGATCTGAAACGCCATATACGTCTAGTAACGCCCTCATAAAAATGGTCATACCTCCACGCCATGACCCTGTCTCGACAAAATCACCAGGAATGTTGTTTTTGATCACCTGCTCAACGCACAATTGCACGTTATCAAGCCGCTGATGCCCTGCCATTGTGTAGCCAAAAAGGGGCCAGTCGCGCCCTTCTGCTCTTTCTGCTTCGTTGAATACTTTTGCCTCAACGAGATACAGGTTCTTCTTTTTTAGCTGGTTCAGAACCGCATTCTTATTATTGGGGTCTTTAACTGCCCATCCGCTTTCATCATAAATCGATGCGGTTAAAACCTTTTTTAGTAGGTCGATGTATCGGCCGACCGAATCATACGAATTGTTCATAGTGTTACTCATCAGCCTTTTGTGGCAAAGACATGCATGTTTGTCGCACGATTTGTCAATTCAAGTAGGCGATAAAATGGGTAGGTGACGATTCGGAATACTGGGTTGTACAGCGCATTTCGGAATCGGCCGAACTTCACCAAATCAATACCCTGTTTATTTGCCCAAAACTCTAGATTAAGAAGTGTTAGACCCAAACGTCCCCCCAAACTTTCGATGGTTTTCAGTTTGAAGCCTGTTGCATTAAGATATTTCTTGATTACTTTCGGCGAAAATATATGTAAATGTCTCGGCCGATCCCAGCCAACCCACACATCTCTAAAAACCTTTGCGCCCATGCTTTCGGGATTTGGCACACTGACTAGCAGCAAACCGCCTGGTTTCAGAATCCGTGCAATCTGCCTCAACGTTTCTTTTGGATCATTGACATGCTCCAGCACATCCCACATCGTGACCACATCAAAAAACTCGTCAGGGAAATCAGTTTCACCAAGCGTCGATGTGGTGACATCTAGCCCAAAGTGTGTTCGCGCATACTCTGATGCATGTAGGCTCGTTTCAACGCCATAAGCGTCCCATCCATTCTGTCGCATTTGGTTGAGAAACGTGCCAGTTGAGCAACCAATATCAAGCACTTTTCCTATCTGGTCGCGGTGTTTGCTAATCAGCTTAACGCGCCGGTTCTCTAGATGATTGTTTGAGAGCTTTTGGATCGTTGATTTTTCTTGTCCATTCGACTCAGAATAAGGCAAGTAATTAACTGGGTAATACGGAGCTAATTCTTTGAGGGTTAGTTGTGGATTCTGGTACACTAGACCACATTCAACGCATTCGACAAGGTGAAAGTCACCATCTCGATTAAGTAAGAGGTCTCGACCATGATTGACCGGGCGTGAGTTGCTGCTGCCGCAATAATTACAGGGGACTGTTTGCATAATATGCTTGAACGTGATGCATTACACGTTACTTCCTCTCGCTAGTTTATCGGAAACCTCTAAATTATACAGGTTCGTACGGCCGACTTGCTCCCCAGCACCAAGCGACTTTTGTCAAATAGATAGCTGGTAGCGTATACCAGAACTCGCGCAGAATTTGTGGGCGTTTACGCAGAATGTTTAACACTGCCCCTGCTGCAATCAAGGGGCTTAATAGCAAAATCATGCGCCTTGACTTGAGAAGCGGAGAGGACACGAGCAAATCATGATGATGTAGCCTTAGCCAGCGCATATGATAACCAGAAACCATACAATCTTGCCACATGCGACGTAGATCATAGCGATTATGCAAGTGATAAATCGCAGCATCTGGGTGAAAATACGGTTGAAAGCCAGTTCGACGCATTCGGGTTGTCCAGTCAACATCTTCGACGCGGACAATTGTTTCGTCCATGCCTCCGACTGTCTCAATCACTTTTCGGCCGACACCTAAATTCAACGTCGCTAAGAAATCCCGGTCTCCTGCTTGATTATCAGACAGAATTTCGTGAAATAAGGTGAGATTATAAGCAAGATGCCAATATGTCTCGCCTTTGGGCAAGACGCTGCCGCTGATGACTTGATGCCCAACTTGATGAGCTGTAATGTGTGCTTTTAACCAACCTTGTTGTGGTAAACAATCACTATCCAAAAAAATCAGATAGTCAGCCTTGGCTATCTCGATGCCTCGATTACGGGCTTTGCTTGCGCTAACTGCCTCCCCCGTATCAACAAAATGAACCAACGGATGCGCTGGAATCAGCCCGGCCGCATCCTTGCCTACAACAATAATTTCGCACACCCGATCAACGCATTCCTGCCCCACAATCCGGCCGATCACCTGGTCGATGATCGGCGAATTGAGACTAGGAATGATAATCGAAACGCGCATGATAGGATTATGCGCTTATCTTCGCCCACGTATCGCGCAGCGTAATCGTGCGGTTAAACACCAGCTTCTCGGCCGTGCTGTCTGGGTCTACCGCAAAATAGCCTGTCCGCATAAACTGAAAGCGATCACCCGCGGCCGCCTCTTGCAACGCTGGCTCAACATACCCCGTCACCACCGTCAGCGAGTCGGGATTGATGTCATGGAAGATGTCGCCCGTCTCCGCGCCCGGTTTGGCGGCCGTAAACAAACGATCATACAGACGCAACTCGGCCGCCACCGCATGGTCGGCCGCCACCCAATGAATCGTCCCTTTCGGCCGACGGCCGTCCGCCGCATTGCCACCCTTCGTCTCTGGGTCATACGTCGCGTAGACGGTCGTGATGTTGCCATCCTCATCCTTCACCGCCTCCGTCGCTGTCACAAAATACGCGCCAAATAGACGAATCTCGCGCCCCGGCACCATGCGCTTGTACTTCTTGTTCGCTTCTTCTCGGAAATCCTCACGCTCGATATAAATCTCGCGTGCAAACGGGACAGGGCGCGTCGTTGCGTTCTCTTTATCTTGCGGATAGCTGGCAACGTCCACCATTTCGCTCTCCCCTTCCGGGTAATTGGTGATGATCAGCTTCAATGGGTCAAGCACCGCCATTGTGCGTGGCGTGATCTCATTCAAATGATCGCGCACAAAATGCTCAAGCTGTTGATAATCGACCACTCCTTCCGCTTTCGCCAGCCCGGCCGATTCGACAAAATTGATCAATGATTCTGGTGTGTAACCACGCCGCCGCATCCCGCGAATCGTCGGCATACGCGGGTCATCCCATGCCGTCACCGCACCCGCTTCCACCAATTGGCGCAATCGGCGCTTGCTCGTGATGATGTGCGACACATCCAACCGGGCAAACTCGATCTGTTGCGGAGCATGGATGCCCAGCTTCTCCAAATACCATTCGTAGAGCGGCCGTCTCACCTGAAATTCGAGCGAGCAAAGCGAATGCGTAATCCCCTCAATCGAATCAGATTGCCCGTGCGCCCAATCATACGTCGGGTAAATGCACCATTTGTCCCCCGTGCGATAATGCGCGGCGTGAATAATGCGGTACATAATCGGGTCGCGCAGCACCATGTTGGGGTGCGCCATGTCGATTTTGGCACGTAGCACCTTTTCGCCTGCCGCAAACTCACCGTTTTTCATGCGCTCTAGCAAATCAAGGTTCTCTTCGACCGTGCGTTCACGGTGGGGGCTGTTTGTGCCAGCCTCGGTAATGGTACCGCGATACGCTTTTGCCTCTTCGGGGCTGAGATCATCCACATACGCATCCCCCTGCCGCACCAACTGTTGCGCCCAAGCATATAATTGGTCGAAATAGTCGGAAGCGTACCGAATGTCGCCCTCCCACTGATACCCCAACCACGCCAAATCCTCCCGAAAACCGTCGATGTAATGGCTTTCTTCGGTGAGCGGATTGGTATCGTCCATCCGTAAATTGCATGTGCCGCCAAAGTCGGCCGCAATGCCGAAATCGACCCACACCGCTTTGGCGTGTCCCAGGTGCATATAGCCGTTTGGCTCTGGTGGAAAGCGCGTTTTTACAATGCCATCGTACCGGCCGCTGGCGTTGTCTTCAATAATTCGATTGCGTATAAAATCGCTGGATTGTGTAACTGACATCAAAATGACTCCACATTTTCTAATAGGAACGGCCGTTTGCCATTCCCTACTTCTGAGAGCCAGCATTGTAACAGAAAAAAGGGCGCAATGACTAATTGAAAAATTAAAAAGCCTGACTTACGCTTCGCTGGCTGTATCCTCTTCGTCATCTCCCCATGAGATGATCCACGTGCAGAGGGCGGCGACAAGAACAGTGATTACGACCAGCCAAAACCATTGACTGCCCTCCAGTCCTACGTCGCGTGCTTCGTACAAGATGATAACGACCATGCCAGTTGCAAGGACGATAAAGGCGGCGATTGAGGGGTGATTATTGATCCATTTCATCAGTTATCTACTCGCTTATTTTTGTCTGTAATTGCGCCCATGCTATTTTGAATTGAGCGGCCGTATCGTCGATTGTACCATTTGTGTCGATGATCACATCGGCACGTTTGAGCTTTTCCGTTTGTGGGGCTTGGGCATGGACGCGCTGTGCGGCCGCTTCTGCCGTCATGCCGCGATGCGCTACCAGACGGCCGATCTGCTGTTCGGCCGTGCATGTTGTCACCCACACCTGCTGGCAGCGCATGATGATCGGGCTTTCAAATAGCTTGATCGCTTCCACCATCACGATATCGGACGTAGCCGCGTCTAGTCGTCGGCCGAGTTCGACCCGGATAGCTGGATGGACGACCGCTTCCAACTGATACATCGCCTGTTTGTCATTAAATACAATCGCACCCAAAGCGGGGCGATTAAGTGCGCCATCGGCATAAAAAATAGCATCGCCAAACATCAGGCGCAATTTAGCCAACAATGCGTGGTCGGCCGCATACACATCATGCACCACTCGATCCGCGTCGATGCCATACGCGCCCTGCTCTACCGCCAATGCCATGACGGTCGATTTTCCTGTTGCGATGTTGCCAGTTAGTCCAATAATCATCATTTTTTGTCCGGCGGGTGTTTTGTTGTCGTGCGACCCCGCGCCCGTGCCAGACAGTAGGCCGAAACAGATGTCGCCCCGGCCGCCAAAACACTCGCGGCCGCTGCTTCCAACGTTGCACCTGTGGTGATCACATCATCGACCAACAAAACCCGCTTGCCCTGCACATGCACCGGATCGGCCACAAACGCCCCAGCCACATTGCTGATCCGCGCTTGGCGGTTCAGTTTAGCTTGCTGCTCTGTCGGCCGTACCCGGAATATACCACTGCTTTCGGTGGGCAACCCCACGGCCGTCGCAAACTGTTCTGCCAGTAGTGCCGACTGATTAAACCCCCGCTCTCGTTCACGGTCTGGGTGCAGAGGAACGGGCATGACCAAATCGACATCGAGTGCCCACATTTTCCAGCTAGAAGCCATTATACCAGCCAACGGCGGGGTCACTGTGGTGCGGCCGTTATATTTTAATGCGTAGATCACACGGCGCACGGGACGGCCGAACCAAACGGCCGCACGGATAAACTGAAGCGATGTCGGCGCATGATAGCATTGTCCACAAATCACCGTTTCTTGTGGCATCCCCCGGCCGCAATGGCGACAGATCGGCGGCTCGATCCATTTGACACGCTCCCAACAACGATCACAAAACAGCGCATCGGCCGCACGGCAACCGGTACAGCGCGGCGGCAAAATGCGGTCTAGGATTTGTTGGAAGAAGGGGACGAGCATGGGGTTAAAAAAGTTAAAAGGTTGGAAAGTTAAAAAGTTGGAAAGTTAAGCACTTTTTGTCACCAGCAAAATACCGGTCGCCCAATTCATTTCAGTGACATAGGTATCGTTGCGGTGCGTCAGATCGCGCATCAATTGATGCACTTTGGGCGCGTGTCCCACTGGCCAGCTTGGTTGCGGCAGCATATCGTCAATAATGTACACGCCCCCCGGTTTGAGCAAGCGCCATGCCAGCTCAAATCCATCGTATTTGCCCGGTATCGCATCGGCAAAAATCAGGTCAAAGTACTGGTCGGCCGCTTGCATTTCCTCCAGCCATTGCAGTCCGTCCTGTAGCACAAAGGCGGCGCGATCATCGTAGCCCAAGTGACGGGTGGCGATCTCCATCACGGCCGGATCATTATCGACTGAGATCAACCGCGCATCGGCCGTCATGCCATCGAGCAACCACGCCGCACCCAGCCCGGTGCCTGTCCCCAATTCAAGCAAGCTGCCATCTGATTTGGAGGCGGCCAGTGTGCGTAACAGCGTGCCGGTCAGCACGTCCGAAGACATATCAAAACCGAGGGCTTTTGTCTCTTTTTGGATAGCGGAAAGCGCGGGTGGGAGGAGGTTCATAGATTTGTTTTAGGTGACTGTTTCGCCAGGGAAACGGCCGTGTGTGCGGACATAAGGCACAATGCCGCCCGCCGTGATGATCTCTTGGGCAAAACCGGGCAAAGGAGGCATTTGGTATGTTGTGCCATTCAGTGTGATTTGCCCCGTCGCGGGATCAAGCACGGCCGTATCGCCATCTTGTACGGCCGCCACTACATCGGGCGCAACAAAGACAGGAATGCCCAAATTGACCGCATTGCGGAAGAAGATACGGGCAAAACTATTGGCGATGATGCCGCCGATTTGCCGCCGCTTGAGCGCGGCCGGGGCATATTCACGCGATGAGCCGCAACCAAAATTGTCGGCCGCTACGATGATGTCACCCGGTTGCGCTTCCTTATTGAAAGCGGGATTGGCGGTGACGAACGCATAATTTTTTACGTCGTCCCCTTCCTTTAGCATAAAGGGCGCGAATCGCCCCGGCACGATTTGGTCGGTGTCTACGTCCGACCCGAATGTCCAGATTCTTGACATTAGTTAGCTCGCTTTGTGTGTGTGAGTGTGAGGGCGGCAATGCTCAATAAGAGTAGCAAAGGGACAAGCAAATGGTGGGGGGCGGCCGTCAGTCGTTGCAACGATACGGCCGATGCGTCTGGCAGGTCATCTTGTTCATAGTACACGGTTGTCCCGGTGACAGTCACATCTGTATCGGCCGACGCGGCCGTTACCAGCAACCGATATTGCACATAGCGCCCTCGGGCCAAACCAGATATGTCATACGCGATGCTGCAATAGGCAGAACTGGCCGCGCTCGTCCCGCTCTGACCACCTACACATTGGTTCATGTGTAAAAAGGAAGGTTGCGAGAGTGTCATCCACGCCGACCATGTACTATTGTCGATGCTCGAGCGCATCTCGGCCGTCACTGTATACGCAGTGCTTGCGCCAAAGTAGACCGCTTCTTGCCCCATCGTAAACTCTGTCCAGTCGGCGATACCGCCTGCGTCGAACACGATGGACGAATAGCTGCCAGATGTTGTTTGCAAGGCGACACCATTGGAGGCCATCGTCATTTCACTGGCACTGCCGCCGTGCAATGCTGTGCCAGACAGATTCCACCATTTGGCTGGCGACGGTGTTTGTGCCTTGACGGCTGTTGCTGTCAGCAGCGTAATAATAATGATAAAAATAAAAGAAATGACAGCCCAACGGCCGTCGATCATAGTATGGTGCTTCATCTCGCGCTCCTATCTGTCTGTTTGCCATCGTACACAGGCAATGATACCGCATGTACCCGACACACCCCACCATTCAAGAACTTATTTACAATGTGCGCGGATCGGTGATTTTGCCAGCGAGGGCAGTGGCGGCCGCGACCATAGGCGACCCCAAATAAATCTGGGAGGAAGGATGTCCCATGCGCCCCTGAAAATTGCGATTGCCGGTGCTGAAACAGGTGTCGCCTTCGCCCAATGTGCCAGCGTGCCTGCCCATGCACGGGCCGCAGCCCGGTGTGGTCAATGTCGCCCCGGCGTTCAACAGAATCTGCATCGTGTCATCAGCCATGGCGCGTAAGAGTTCGTTGCGCGAGGCGGGGGAGACGAGCAAACGCACATGGGGATGAATTTGTTTGTCAGCTAATAAATCGGCCGCTACGCGCATATCTTCGTAACGGCCGTTCGTACACGTTCCTAAGAAAACAGCGTCGATTTTTGTGCCGATCACCTCAGATAGATCGACCACGTCGTCCGGCGCGTGGGGAATGGCGATCTGTGGTTCGAGCGTATCGAGATCAACCGAGATCGTTTGGGTATAGACGGCCGTTTCATCGACAAACAACCATTCTGGCACATCAAACCGGTCGGCTACTTCGCCATCAGGCGGAAAAATACCCGCTTTTGCGCCCAGTTCAATCGCCATGCTCGCAATCGTTTGGCGCATGTTCATCGGCATCCAGCCCAGCCCGTGATATTCGATGGCAGCATACGTCGCCCCGCCGATCCCCATTTCCCGGCCGAGTTTCAGTGCCAAATCCTTCGCATCGACTCCGGGCTGGAAACGGCCGGACACATCGATCCGAATCGTTTCTGGTACACGAAACCACACTTTTCCGGTCGCCCAACTGAGCGCAATGTCGGTGCTGCCCATGCCTGTGCCAAACGCGCCCACCGCGCCGTAGCTGGTCGAATGGGAGTCGCTGCCGACGATGATTCTGCCCGGCCGTGCCAGCTTTTCTTCGACCAACACTTGATGACAAATCCCCCGGCCGACCTCAAACAGGCGAATCCCTTGCTCACGCGCAAAGTGCCGAATTTCGTTATGGCTATTGGCGACGCTCACATTGCTGGCGGGGGCAACATGATCCATCACCAGCACAATCTGGTCAGGGTCGGCCACTTTGGCTGCGCCCAACTGTTGCTGTACGGTGCGGATAATGCCGGGGGAGAGTGAATCATGCCCCATCGACACATCCGGCCGCACGATGATCAATTCGCCGGGGGCGACTGCGCGGCCGATGTTATTGGAAAGAATCTGTTCCGTTAATGTTTGTCCCATATCTCTATTTTAGTCGCTCATCGACAATTTGCCCTTCTTTTACAAGGTATACTTTGATAAGCATGTTGTTCGCCATTCAAGAAATTATAGGAGATAAAATAATGAAGCGTTTATTGATTCTTGCAGTATTCGGTTTTGTCGGTGTTTGGCTATGGCTAACGTTCTTTAATGTCAATAACAAACAATGGATTAGCACAGTTGATTGGATTTTTCCTCATACCTCTGTTGAAGCGCAGACAAATGAAGCTGATTTGATTGTTCGTGTTCATGTTATCACCACTTCTAGTCGAATCCTCAAGCAGACAATGGATATTTTTGATGCAAATGGTCAGCCTACAGGCGAGAAAATGACGCAGGAGATGTCTTTTACCGATTCAGAGGTGAAAATTTCAACGGTTTACAAGGGAGCTGCAAACGGGAACTCCTTGTTGGTGATGCAGCCTGGAAACATGTTAGAAAGAGGCAACTTCTTCTTTGGTCGCACGGACTTGCTCCAGAAAGGAGAAGAATATATTCTGTTTCTAAAAGATGTGTCTGATGATGCGTTGCATGGAAAGGGACGCAAGCTATTTCGGTTGATCAATCCTGCCAGCCAATATCGCATAGTAGGAGAAAGCATAATAAATCTTGCACAAGCACAAGATGGGGAGTTACCTTCGATTCTTTTCGAGTTAGAAAGCCAAATCCGATCATCTGTGGATATTTCACGCTCTGAATAGCATCTAGTTTGACCAGTCAGCTATCAATTTAAGTCATGATAGCTGACTCGTCGAATTGCTACATATTCGCCAATGCTTGTGCGATCTGCTCTTTGGTGTGGTCGGTTAACGCTTCGCCATCTTCCCACTCGGCGACGCGAATCATCGGCAGGGCGCGGATATGGAGGCGCATACCGGGGTTTTGCCCTAGTTTCCATACTGCTTTGATAATCGGATCGCCGCCCTGACTGGCTAAATTATAGTCACCAAATTTGATAGCGGTGGGGATGATATTAAACCCTTTGTCGATAGCGATGTGAAACGCGCCATAGCGGAACATATCGAGGTCGGCCGTTTCTGTGATCTTGCCTTCAGGAAAAAGGACAATCGGCGATCCCTGGGGCAGATTGGCCAGCATTTGCCGTGCCGCATCACGCGATGCTTTGTTGCCACGCTGGACAAATACAGTGTCCATCTTTTTCGCCATCCAGCCTACGACGGGTAAATTTTGGACACCCGCATAGGCGACGTAGCGGAACGGCCGCACACTTTGCAACGATAAAATATCGAGGTACGAGCCGTGATTGGGAAAGACAAAGCCATCGTGATGAACCAGTTGTTCGCGGCCGTCCACATGCAGATCAATTTGATACAGCCACATGAAAATCCGCGCCATCCAGGTTGTCACCCACACTTGTAGCGGGTCGCCGCGATAGTTGAATGGCAAAATGCTGAACAGGGCAAACAGGATCGCGCCATCGACCAAAACGAGCAGAATGATGATCAGCCGAACGGCCGAGATGAGCTTGCGAAAAAGTTTCATGGTATCTCCGTATGTGTGCGGTGCTGCACCTGTAGAACAGCGATCTTTGTCGTGTGGTTAAATGGCGCGGGATCGCTGACCGGTTCGCCCACGCGGGTCGATAGATAGCCGGTAAAGTCGGCCGCAATCGGGATAATTTGCTCAATCATAACATACCCGTCGGCGCATACCCTTTCGAGGGCGGTGTAAAAAGTGCGGCCGTCCACAAACAGCCCGTTGTTGATGATCACGATGCGGCCGTTGTGGGTGACAAGCGGCCGGACTTTGTTGAGCAGCCGAATAGAATCTTGCGCGAGGTCAACGCTGCCTTTGCTTGTTGTGGAGAAGAAGGGGGGATCGACGATCACACAATCGAATTGTTGACGGCCGCGATTGAAACGCTTGGTAACGGGGAAGAAGTCGCCCGTCACGAAATCCTGCTTGTTGATCGGGTAGCCATTTAGTGTGTACGACGTTTTCGCCACATTCAAAAAGCGCTTGTTGCGGTCGGTGTGGATCACTTTGGTTGCGCCACCTGCCATTGCCGCCACGCCCAGGCTGCCGGTATACGCGAACGTGTTCAGCACTGTTTTGCCTTGTGAATTGTCGTGTAGCCATCGACGTAGGGTGCGGGTATCCAAATAGAAACTCGCATCTCGGTTCATCATCAAATCGACGGCGTAGCGCACTCCGTTTTCACGAATATGGGTAGCTGGCTTGTTGCCGTATGTGATCGTGGCGTTGCGCTGTGCGGCCGTGTCTGCGCTCTTTGCACGGGTGCGCGTTTTGATGATGATGCAATCGACCCAATCGAACTGCGCCAGCACCCACGCTTGCGCCCGTTCTGCTTCCCCTGTTCCGGCATAGTCGTGAATGACAAGGGTACGGCCGTACACATCCACCGCCACGGCCGGACAGCCCTCCCAAAAGCCATTAAACAGCCGGAACGCCACCTCATGCCGCACATCAAACAGATCGATCCGCGCATCGGCCGCGCCTGTCAACAACACTTCAATCGTCTTCAACTTCTTAACCTTCCCACTTCTTAACCTTCTTACTTTGTAACTTTTCAACTTTCTAACTTTTCAACCTCTCACCCTCCCAACTTCTTAACTTCCCGCGCCTTCAAATCAGCCTGAATCTCTGCCAGCTTGCCCTCAGAAATTGGATAGCGTTGCATGAGGAACATGCTGATCACGAGCAAGATAATCGGCACAAGCGCAATCAAAACGCGCAAGGCAAACAGAGCTGATTCGGGTTGTGCTGGCACAATCGTACTGCCCACGTCTGGCGTGATATAGCCCGCCCACTCTAGCACTTGCCCCTGCACGAACAGACCGACCGCGATGCCGAATTTTTGCAGAAAGACGAAGAAGCCGTAGAAGATGCCTTCGCGCCGTTGCCCTGTTTCTAGCTCGTCATAGTCGATCACATCTGGTAACAAGCTCCAGGGAATGAGAAAGGCGAGACTGACCCCGATCCCGGCGAGGATGGAGAGAATGGTGACGAGGCCGGTTTGTCCCGGCCGGACAAAAAACAGTCCGATCTGCACCGCGATCCAGATGGGAATCCCGATCATAAACACCCGTTTGCGCCCCCAGCGACGGCTGAGATTGCCCCACACGAGCAAGAAGATAAAAATAGAAAATTGCAGCCCAAAGATCACCATTGTGAACTGCCCGCCCGGATCGCCGCCGACGTAATCGCGGAAGAAGAAGAGGATGAGCGACTGCACAAATTGAAGCGCAATCCATGAGAACATGTAAATGCCTAGCACGTACAAAAATGGTTTGCTTTGGAAGGCGACTTTGATGCCTTCAAAAAATGGCATATGCTCTGTATCGTCGTCGTCGCCAAAATCTTTTTCGGAGGTGTAGGCGAAAACGATGATGTTGGAAATGATGATAATCGCGCCGATAATGCCACCCTGCACGAGGTTGCCTGTTTTTACGTCGTCTACAAAAAATTGGTTGACGATGACGTTGTACATGACGGCCGCGACCAGCCCACCCAGTACCGAAAAGCTGAAACGGTACATGTTGAGATCAGTCCGTTCTTGCACATTATTTGATAGTTCGGGGGTGAGGGCGGCATAGGGGACATTGACGGCCGTAAACGCGGTGTCGAGCAAAATGGCAACGCCCAGATAGTAGAAAAACAACCCTGTTTCGCCGAATCCTGGGACGAAAAACTGGAGAATGAAGCCGAGCGCAAATGGGACTGAGCCGAACAACAGCCACGGCCGTCTACGGCCCCAGCGCGTGCGTGTGCGGTCTGTTAATGTACCGACAATCGGATCGTTGACTGCATCCCATATTTTGGACAACAGCAAAATCGAGCCAGCACGGCCGGGAGATAGCCCCGCCACATTGATCAAAAAGTTGAACAAGAAAAACCCTTTGATCATCGACACCATCGCAGGGCCAAGATCGCCTGTGCCGTATGCTAATTTTGTGCCAATAGACAATTTTTTAGGAGGAGGGGCGGCTATGCTCATGTGAAAATCCTATGGAAATAGTGGTTACTTACCAAACGATTGATTTGTGTGTGCTATGTCCCTCATTATTCACAATAATGATAGTTTGTCGAATCTAGGAAGTGACGAATGACGAGTGACGAACGACGAGTGGTGCATCCCATTTCTTGTATTCGTTTCTGTTATAGCTACAAACGCAAAATAGAATCAGTAAAAAGCGATCTGCATCATTTCTACTCGTTGTTCGTAACTCGTCACTCGACAAAGATGCCGTATAGCCAATCGTAGCCCCAGAAATGGAGCGCAATGGACGCGATGACGAGTAGGGGAACGAGCCAGACGGGGTTGTTTTTACGGCCGATAACTCTACTGAGCAACAACAACCAAAACGGCGCGGCATCCATCCAGTAACGGTAGCCGAATTGCAACGAGCCGGTATTGTGCAGAAACCAATTGGGCAACATGATCGCCAAGATGCCCGCCCACACGATTACATTATCATGGCCGCGCCCCGTCAAAAAGAGCAACAGAAAAGCAGGAGTCGCCAGGAAAATACTCATACCCACCGGGTTCGGCTGGACGGCCGCCGTCGGCAACACCAATTCTGGCTGATCGAATAGATAACTACACGCTTGCAGCACCACGGCCGCGCCATCATTCGCCACCACAGGCGGCGCAAGCAGTGACATATATAAATTGCAAGCGAGAAAACGGGGGTGAAACGTCCCGTAATTTTTGATCGCCCGGACGAGATTATCTGCCCCCAACATGCTCTCATACCCAAAGTCGAACGGGCTACCAAAGCGGCCGACATTGTACGCCATCAGCCCGATCAAACTAAGCCCAATCGGGATACAAAACAGGAAAAATGCTTGCCAATCGCGCCGTTTTTTGAGCAAGAAGTAGAGCAAAACAGGTGCGCCAAATAACAGTGTCGGCCGACTGAGAATCGCCATCCCCCAGAGCAAGCCCGCCACCGTCGGCCGCTCTTTCTGCGCGGCCGCGACCGCCAGTATACTGAACAGCACCGCCACCGCCTGCGCCTGAAACCACACCGTCCCCAAGCCGCTAAAATAGAGAAACGGCGTACCAAACGCGAATAACACCGTCAGCCACCGTTTTCTGTAAAGCGCATGAACGGCCGCTACCGTCACCGCCCCCCACACCACGCTAAACAGCGTATCGCTAAACGTGTTTGTGAACACCGCCACAATCGGCATCATCACAATCCCCGGCATCGGTGGACTGGTGACAAACAGTTGGTCATCGGCCGTCGTCAAATCAAAATAGTTGCCTGTATCCGCAATATCGAGCCGCCCTGCCAAAAACGAATCGGCCAAATGAATGTAATGCGGCGCAAGCGACTGTTGCAGCCACTTATCCCCATTCAGCCACCCATAAACGAGCAGCGCAAATGCGAAGAAAAATAAAACCTCAAGGGCAGTGACGAGCGACGAGTGACGAGTGATGAATGTGCGTATCATATTTTTAGTGATGAGCGATGAATAACGAGAGACGAGTGGTGCGCCGCATTGCTCATAGCGATCTGTTATAACCACAAACGCAATCTCAAACAAATCAAGCCATGTATCTCACATTCCGCTCAGGAGCTTTAAGTTTTGGCTCTTTGGGAATTCATGTGTTGACATTAGGCATGGTTGAAGGGGATGTTCGCTTATGCTGCTTGCGGACGAATAGACGTAAGCGGCGTGTCAATGTATCCAAACGCTTAATCCCATAACATCGTCGCGTGAGAACTCG
>CALECP010000397.1 GCA_937949915.1 uncultured Anaerolineae bacterium | reverse complement strand
TTTTCTCAAAAACTATCTATAAAAGTTATGAATATCTTCATTTTCATAAAGTCGGTGCGGCGTATCAGCTGAGCGATGCAAAAATTGCAGTTGACTACCACGTTCAATGAAGAAAATACCATTATGTTGCTGTGACCAGCGAACATTTCGAATAGCACCAGACCTAGGTTCATAAAGGATTTCAAACTGATTTGACAGTAAATCATATATCCCTATCCATTCTCCATTTGTGGTTGTACTACCTGCGGCCAAAATCTCATTTGGTGAAATCCATTCCACATGATCCAAACTGGATGATGCCTCAAGATGAGGATATTTCATTGTTTTCTCAACTAATACGAAATCGCCTTCTTCTGAATGGGTTAGTTCGATTGGGTCTTCCAGCGTAAACGAACAGTCTGGCAAGTTGTATTCGGGAACGGAGTAATCGAGAGAGGCAAGTGACTGACTGGTTAGATTTGCCTGTAGCGTCTCTATCACGTTTTCGGCCGTTTGCGCGTCTTGGTTCGTCTCAGTTTCAGCTTCTTCCGCAATCGTTGAATTAGATAGAGCCTCGTTGGGCGATGTATCTACAGCATTTGTTTCTATATCGGTTTTAGCTTGGGGTTCTGTGTTGGTTTGCACGGCCGTACACCCCGTAAACAACATAACCAACAACAGACAACCAACAATCCATAAAATTCTATATCGAGAATGAGACATATTTAACTCCTATTATTTCATCATTATTTGACCAGTGACACGTACAACACTGGATGCGTTCACCACACCATTATTTTTTTTTACTATTTGGGGCAACCGACGATTTCTATACTGGATAAAAATGAGCTGCTACAACAGATTAATATCGAGTAGAGCCAACTGTATCTCTTCCCGCACGGCCGCCTCTGTTTCATGTGATAATTGGTTGTGTAGCGCGGCATAGCCTTGTGCATCGTCAATTTGCCCCAACGCCCACGCCGCATGACCGCGTACCATCCCGTCTGGCTCATCTAACAAATTAATCAGCGCAGGCACGGCCGCCCTGCTACCCCAATTCCCGGCCGCCACGGCCGCATTCCGCAGCAGACGCGGCCGCTTGATACGCTTGATCGGGCTATTCGCATACCGTTCGTTGAATTGTGCGGCCGATAGCTGCAACAAGTCGAGCAACGGCGGCGCGGCCGTCTCCCAATCGGGCGCAGCAAACAGCGGATCGGCCGTATCGAGCGCAAACCGATTGAACGGACAGACATCTTGGCAAATGTCACACCCATACACCCAGTTGCCCATCAGCGGCCGTAGCTCACGCGGAATCGCCCCTTTCAATTCAATCGTCAGATAAGAAATACAGCGTCGTGCATCCAGCACATACGGCGCGGGAAACGCATCAGTCGGACACGCATCCAAGCATTTGCGACACCGGCCGCACGATGGCATCGGCTCTGGTGTATCTGGCTCTAGGTACGTCGTTGTCAGCAGTTCGCCCAAAAAGAAAAATGACCCCTGGCGCGGCCGAATCAGCATCGTATTTTTGCCCGTAAAACCGAGTCCGGCCGCCTCCGCATGACTACGCTCCAAAATCGCGCCTGTATCGACATACACTTTTTGCTGCACCGGGCCAATCTCGGCCGCAAGCCAGTCAGCCAACGCCTGCAAATTGGGAGTCATGCTATCGTGGTAGTCGGTCTGCCACGCATAGTTCGAGATGCGCCCTCGACTGGGATCGGCCGCGATTTCCGGCGGCAATGGTTGCGTAAAATAGTCACGGCCGACACACACAAGCGACTGCACACCTGGCACGATCACGTTTAAGTCTTGCCGCCGAATAATGCGATCCGGCCGTGCCAGATACCCCATTGTGCCGTGTCGCTCGGCCGTGATCCATGCCATGTACGCGGCCAGTCGCGCACTGGGGACGGCCGGAACAATGCCGACGGTGTTAAACCCCAATTCGGCCGCTCGTGCCTTGAGTCGTTGCGTCAGATCATGCACTTTCATTCGCTAATATCGCCAAAAACTGTTTGTCTTGCTCAGAGAGATCGGCCGTCAACAGCAGTTCCGGCCGACGCTGCCATGTGCGGCGCAGGGCCTGTTCCCGTCGCCAGCGCGTAATTTTGCCATGATCGCCAGACCGCAAAATAGCTGGCACTTCCCAGCCACGAAAGTTAATCGGTTGTGTGTAATGGGCGCCTTCGAGCAAACCGGTGGCATGAGAATCCCCGGCGGCCGCATCCTGCTTGCCCAACACGCCAGGAACCCACCGCGCTACCGCGTCTAGCACAACCATCGCCCCCAATTCGCCGCCTGTCAGCACATAGTCGCCAATCGAAATCTCATCCGTCGCCAAATGTGTCCGTATGCGTTCGTCAAACCCTTCGTAGCGGCCGCACACCAGTACGATCTGCGCGTGTTGTGCCAGTTCGGCCGCCACATTTTGGCTAAACGGCCGTCCCTGGGGCGACATCAAAATGATCGGGCAGTCAGGCATTTTTTCTATCGCCTCCACGGCCGCAAACACAGGCTCAGGCTTGAGCAACATGCCGCTGCCACCGCCAAACAATGTGTCATCCGTAATCCGGTGCTTGTCCACCGCATAGTCGCGCAAAGCGTGCGCCTCGATCTGCACCCGCCCCGTCTTCTGCGCCCGCCGCAAAATACTCTCGTTGATATACGAACCAAACATCTCTGGAAATAGGGTGACAATATCAAATCGCATCCCTACATTGTGGGCTATAATCGGCCGAAATTCAAAACCGGAGAATGAATTCCCCGGCTGCAAACCAAAAACCCGTTAAAACGGGTTCAGATCACAACCTGTTTTAACAGGTTTTTTACCAGACAGACGGGCGTTTCAACGCTCGGCGTGGACGGACAAAATTATGCGTATTCTCATCACCGGAGCGAACGGACAACTGGGAACAGCCCTCCAACAAGAATTGACAGACCACACCCTGCACGGCATCGATCTGCCCGACTATGACATCAGCAAACGTGGGCAAATGGCGGCCGAAATCAGTGCGTTTGCGCCAGATATTGTGATCAATGCGGCCGCCTACACCAACGTCGATGGGTGCGCCGAAAATTTCCCCCTCGCCTACAGTGCCAACAGCCTCGGCCCGCACAATCTCGCTTTGTTATGCCAGCAGCATGACATCGCCCTCCTGCATGTCAGCACCAACGAAGTGTTCCCTGGTGAGCGTGAAAACGGTGGCTATTACGAGTGGGACACACCCCGGCCGATCAACCCCTACGGCAACTCGAAAGCAGCGGCCGAGTTCCACATTCGCGCCATCCATCCCAAGCACTACATCGTGCGGACGGCGTGGCTGTACGCGGCGCAAGGGCGCAATTTTATCCATACGATGCTCAAGTACGGTGGCGAACGGGGTGCAGTCCGCGTCGTGACAGACGAAGTGGGCAACCCGACGTATTGCGGTGATCTAGCGGCCGCCATTCACCAACTGATCCAGACCGAACAATACGGCACGTATCATTTTGTCAACGAAGGAGCTTGCTCACGCTGGGCGTTCGCGCAGGAGATTTTTCGCTTAGCAGGCTTAGAGGTGGATAACGCACCGATTACGAGCGCGGAATTTGAGCGCAAATCAACCCCGCCACCGCACTGTGCGCTGTACAATACGGCCGGGGCAGCGATTGGGATCACGTTGCGGCCGTGGCAAGAAGCACTCGCTGAATATATTGCATCACACACAAACCAATAGGACACGATTAACTGTTAATCACTCAAGCCACTATCTCATCTATGGACAAATACCCAAACAACACACTTCCTGTCTCAACAAACTTAATGTATTTTTCTTCCCACTTTGGTGGTATAGAAAACACTGATGAAGCTGTCCAATCTTCTGCAACCTTGTAAACTGATTCGTTCTCAGTAGGCAATATGAATGATGTAGATTGTAAATATGAAATGTACGTGTCAATATCAACAGGGTAAACATGTCCGTTGTAATCACATAACTCTTTTACAAGCAATTCTCGATCAATATTTTCCGTACCGTGATCATGCTCGGCATATTCTTCCAATAGTAATTCGATTATCTCGGCAAGTTCTCTCCTAGATATAATGAGATTGTCGCTCCTTAACCCTAAAGTTAAATGTGAAAACAGTCTCAATAAAAGGTGTTGGGTAATTTCAGGCAAGTATCGCTTTGGAAGTTCATAAAACCAATCAGGAATTAAAATATAGTCCTCTGGCTTGGGAACAGATGGATCAAAACCTTCGTCGAACGCAATTTTAGTGTTCCACCACCAATATTCACCAGCGATTGTTTCTTCCTCAGACATTTCTGCCTGACCATTTTCCCGAAACTCCTCGGTAACATCAAACCATACATAATCCGTATAAACATATGGTTGTGAAAGATCATATATTCCCGACATTTGTGCAACACTATAAAAACTATCGTCCTCTGCAACAATGCTGAAGTTTCCCTTTGAGCGAGATGAACGTACTCCAAATTTCTCATACTCGACACGCATGAATGTTGATAAAACGCTCAATACCTCTGCATCCTTCAATTTCGCCTGTACTCCAAGAAAATACGTTTCATAAAAATGGCGCGAGATTGCAAAAGGACCCGTTGACAGCTCGTGCTTATCATCAGCCGTTGGGCCAATGACAGCAAGACGCACTGGGTAATCATTTGAAACAAATTCGCTTGCGTTCAAAGCAGGTGTAAAAA
Source organism: uncultured Anaerolineae bacterium (assembly GCA_937949915.1). Taxonomy (GTDB): domain Bacteria; phylum Chloroflexota; class Anaerolineae; order Promineifilales; family Promineifilaceae; genus CALECP01. The sequence goes on along the minus strand of CALECP010000397.1, from coordinate 275 downwards.
TGAGTCCTTGTTCCTTCAATAAGGAAAAAGTTTGTATAAGAACGTCTTTCGAAATCCCTAAATGAAGACACATTTCTTGCAAGTTATTAAAGTTCATAAATTACTTCGCCGACCCGCGATTAAGCTACGCTCAACTATCATCGCGCCTTTTACCTTTCCATACTTGGCTATGATTGGGACGTATATATACAGATCACTAATGGTCGCCACACGATTGTCTATCTTTCGTACCAACTCATGTACCAATACATCAAGGTGATTGTGCGATGTGAATG
>CALECP010000396.1 GCA_937949915.1 uncultured Anaerolineae bacterium | reverse complement strand
CCTAACCCCTCCCGAAGGGAGGGGAATCAAACCTCCCCCCCATCGGGGGGGACTGAGGGGGGGATGATCCCACTTGAGATCACGGCCGTGACAGATACCCCCGTTTCGCTGGCACTTGCGTCTGGGCCGCGTGGCACAATGGAAGTGAAGCGTGTGACGGCTCATTTCCGCGCTCAGATTCCGGCGTATGGGTACGCGACGTATGCTGTTTCCACTGACCCCAATCCGGTCAAATGGCCTGCGCCTGTGCTGGCGGCCGACATCATCGAAAACGACTTTTTGCGGGTTCGTGTGCGGCCGAACGGCACATTTGACCTGACTGACAAACGAACAGATCACACGCTGACCGGTCTTGGCTTGTTTGAGGATGGGGGGGACAACGGCGATGGGTATATGTTTTCGCCGCCACCGTTTGACCAGGTGATCAGCACCATCGGATCGAATGCGCGGGTGTCGAAAATCGGCCGGGGTGTGGGCTTGCAGCGCATTCGCATTGAACATGATTTGGCGTTGCCGATCAGCGTCAACGATGCGCGAGATAGAAGGCGCACCGAGACAGTGCTTTGTCCGTTATCAGTTGACCTAGTTTTGCGCGATGGGGTGGGGCGGCTTGAATTAGAGGTGACGTTTGATAATCGGGCGAAAGACCACCGTTTGCGAATGCTGTTCCCGACTGATCTTGACGTGGACGTGGCGCACAGTGCGATGCAGTTTGATGTGATGACCCGGCCGATTGCGCCCGAACCGATCAAACCGGGCGACTGGTGGGTAGAAGACCCGCCTGACACCTTCCCCATGCACGGCTGGATGGACGTGAACGATGGCAAGCGTGGGCTGGCGGTGTTGGCGGAAGGGGTGTACGAGTTTGCGGTCAATCGTTCGCCGCGCCGCGAGGTGGCGCTAACGTTGTTGCGGGCTGTCGGCTATTTGGGCGCACGGCGCGATTTGACGACGATTATCGGTGGGGCGGGGCCGAGTATGCCTACGCCGGAGGCGCAGTTGCAGACGACGTTGACGTGGCGGCTGGCACTGTGTCCCCATGCGAATGGCTGGGAGGAAGCTGGCATTTGGCGGCAAGCGGCCGACTTTGCCACGCCGCCGAAGCTGATTACGGCCGTGCCAGAGACAGGGCCGCGGCCGTTGGTGGCGCAAGGGCTGTCGGTGATGGGCAAAAATGCGGTGGTGAGCAGCATCAAGCAAGCGGAAGATGGCGATGGCATCATCGTGCGTTTGTACAATCCGACGGCCGTTGAGACAGGGGCAATTATAGGTGGGTTAGAGGTGCAGGCGGCCGAGACTGTTTTGCTCGACGAGTCGCTATTGGCTGTGCGGCCGATCAATGCTGATGGCACTGTTTCTGTCACGCTGTCCCCGAAAAAGATCGTGACTGTGTGCTTGCGAATAGACAGGCGATTGTGACAAACAATCGCCGGGGCCGTGTCTTGTGCCTGCCCCGGCGATAGCATCGTTTTAGATCAATTTTTGTTGATTTTGCACAGTTGCACACAGTCGATCACACGGTATACTCTGCCGTTAGAATCTTGACAAACAAACTCTCTTATCCAGAGCGGCCGAGGGACCAGCCCGAAGACGCCGCAGCAACCCCTTCATGTGATAGACACAAGTAAGGACGGTGCTAATTCTGGACACGCTGGAAGATAAGAGGCACACCACAATTCATAAACATGATTGTCCAAGCCTCCTGCCACCAGCAGGGGGTTTTTTATTTTGGCTGATGTCCAATCAGTTTAATTGGAGAAATACAGATGAGTTCTAGTTTTATGACTTCCCCCAGCCTTTTGTTCACATCAGAATCGGTAACAGAAGGACACCCAGACAAAATGTGTGACCAGATCAGCGATGCTGTCGTCGATGCGTGTTTCGCGCAAGACCCGATGAGCCGAATCGCGTGCGAGACAGCGATCAAGACTGGTTTTGTGCTACTGTTGGGCGAAATTACGACCAACGCTTTTGTCAATTTTGATGAATTGGTGCGCGAAGTGGTCAATGACATCGGTTTTGACCATAGCGATAAAGGGTTTGATGGCACGACTTGTGGTGTCCAGGTGGCGATTGCTGCCCAGAGCGCGGACATTGCACAAGGTGTGGATGATGCGCTGGAAGTGCGCGGTTCGGGTGCGGATGAAGTAGACGCAGTGGGCGCAGGCGACCAGGGCATGATGTTCGGTTTTGCGTGTAACGAGACAGAGAGCTTGATGCCGTTGCCGATTGATTTGGCGCATCGTTTGGCGCGTCGTTTGTCTGAGGTACGCAAGGATGGCACGTTGCCGTGGCTACGGCCGGACGGCAAATCGCAAGCGACAGTGGAGTACGCTTTCGGTAAGCCAAAACGGGTGACGGCCGTTTTGATCAGCACCCAGCACGCGCCAGAAATTTCGCAGGAAGAGATTCGCCAGTCGATTATCGACCATGTGATCACGCCTGTGCTTCCGGCCGAATTGGTAGACGATACGCTGGAAATCTATGTCAACCCAACCGGCCGCTTTGTTGTCGGTGGCCCGATGGGCGATGCTGGTTTGACCGGCCGTAAAATTATCGTAGACACGTATGGTGGCATGGGACGGCATGGTGGCGGCGCGTTTAGCGGCAAAGATTGCACCAAAGTGGATCGTAGTGCAGCGTATGCGACGCGCTATGTGGCAAAAAATATCGTGGCGGCCGGATTGGCAGATCGGTGCGAAGTGCAGGTTGCTTATGCGATTGGTGTTTCCAAGCCGTTGAGTGTCAATGTCGAAACGTTTGGCACGGGCAAATTGACGAATGAGCAGTTGCAAGGATTGATCGATACACACTTTGATTTGCGCCCGGGCGCGATCATCCGCGATCTTGATCTCCGTCGGCCGATCTATCGTCAAACGGCCGCGTATGGACATTTCGGCCGCACAGACATCGACCTCCCTTGGGAACGCACAGACCGCGCTGATGCTTTGAAGGCAGCGGCGGCGAGTTTGTAAAAAAGTAGGTCAGTAAATCAGTATGTCAGTATGTCAGAAAGCGCACCTTCACTGACATACTGATCAACTGAAATACCATTTCCCTCCCTTCCCCCCATGCAAATCGTAATCATAGCGAATGGTGATCTGTCGGCCGGACAATGGCTGACAGATTTGCTGGCGGCGGCCGACTATGTGATCGCGGCCGATGGCGGCACGCGGCACTTGGCGGCTGTGTCCCATTTGCCCGATCTGTTTGTCGGTGATGGCGATTCGCTGACGGCTGAATTAGATGAATGGCTGACAGAAAACGATGTGCCGCGCCGCCGCTTTGCGGCCGATAAAGATGAGACTGATCTTGAGCTAG
>CALECP010000395.1 GCA_937949915.1 uncultured Anaerolineae bacterium | reverse complement strand
AGGATTCTATATTTCCCCATGCTTCATAACCATAGCCTTCTAAATGAATGCGCCTTCGCGTTGCCTTTTTTATTCGGCTTGCTTATATTGCTCTGCCATCTGCACGGCCGTCTCCCGCAACCCCGCCACTAAACTGTCAGGCTCTAATGCCACTGCCAGCGTCCCATACCCAAGCAAAATACGGCGAGCGTAAAATAGATCGGTGGTCTCGGCCGTAACCATCGCCCATCCATCCTCATCAATCTCCCCAACCACCATGTTGTCGAACCGTTTACTCAAGCCCCCCTGCCACAAACGAGGTGCGACTTTGAATTTGATTTTGTGACGAGTCGGTTGACGCGGTGCGATCATGTTGGGTAATATCTCAATTTCATTTGGCAAAATATGGTCAAGACGATACCGAATCCATGTATTCCCATGCCCTTCATCCTGTGAAGTCCGCCATTGAACACAGTAACCGTGTAGATAGAAATGCCCCCGCGTAAATAACAGTTGATATGGTTCAACATCGTGCAGGACGGGGTCGCCGTGCGGCCGATTAGGAGACTGATACCAAAAACGTAATCGTCTTTTTTTCTCTTTCGCTGTCCGAACATGATGCCACACAGCAGGGTCAACCCCTTTATCAAGTTGTTTCAGATCAACACGCAACGCTGAACGGCTATCTTCAATTTGGTGGAGTTGAGCACCCATGAGACGTGAGAGATCGTCGATCAACGGTTTGACAATCGCATGGGCTTCTTGGTTATCCTCAGTTGTCTCACAAATGAAGGCGAGGGCGCGGAATGAGTCGGCCGAAAAATTAACCTGCAACAAACGTCCAACATCTCGCAACTCATATCGTTTATTATCAGTACAGTAAAAAACGTTCGCCCCAAAATCGGTGCGTAGTTTGTCTAGATCACGTTCAAATTTCCGCTCCATCGCTTTGGGCGACAGATGGGTATACGCATTGGGGGCATATTTTTGGAGCGCGTCGATAATATCTTCTTTTGTACAGTTATGTTTGCATAATGCTTGAAAGATAATTAAGGCTCGTTGTACACTTTTTGATTCATTCATACTTTAGGCGAATTGTTAATAAACTCATTCTCGATCAATAAACTGTATTCTCTTGCGATTTCGGCCGCATGGTCAGCTTCCAGTTCAGCCAACATATCAGTGCCATCTTTGAACAAGCCATACAATGCGTCAATAATGACAATGGGATCAGTGGCGTGAACCGACCGTAAAATAGCCTGCTCGTCCTCCATTTCGACCTCAACTTCAGTGTGTAACATAGCGTCTTACCTCCGCGTAACATTATACCATTGTCAACATTCAGCTTGGAGGGCGGTGTCGAGACGGACGAGATCGACACATTGCACACGATGTTCTGTCGCAAATTGCTGTGCCGCGTCCGTAAACCCGCCTCGCGCAAAACAAATATGCGCTATCTGCCACTGATCCGCTTTCTCCTTCGTGTTTAATGCGCTATAGAATTTGGGCGTTTTATTATTGACGAGATCGGTGATCACACTCCGGCCGACCGCTTGCGGTTGCCATTTGCATTCGCCCAACAACACGCGCTTTTCCGTCCAATTGACAGCCACCACATCCACCTGTACCTTTTTGTCCCAATAGGAGCCAATCGTCTCAGGAAACCAACCCAACTCCCCCGCATCGGCCGCCCAATCAACCCATTGCCGCCCCAACTGTTCCCACGCCGACACACCGATGAACGCCCGTAGCTGTTGCTGAATCGCAGGCAGAACGCGCTCCGGTTTGTATGCGATGTCGGCCGCACGGGGCGCGATAAACCGGAAGTAAAATCGAAAATATGCGTCAGAGAGATGGTAGCGGCCGCGCCGAGATTGGTGGCGATGTTGCGGCCGAACGATGGCAGGAACGCGCCGCTCAACCATGTATAGCTCTTGTAAACGACTGAGATACGTTGTTAGGTGCGGCTTGGGTAAAATCGTTTCGCGCTGGATGTCGGCCAACGTGTGCGCCCCGCTTCCAATCGCCTTCAAAATCGCCAAATAGTTGCGCGGCTCACGCACCTCGTCGTACAGTAAAAACTCCGGTTCTGCGATGAACAGTGACCCATTATCAAGTAACACGTTTCGTAAATTGTCGCTGTACGATTGCGTCGGATCGAGCCATTCGAGATATGCTGGGATGCCGCCGACTGTCGCATAGATGGCGACCCGTTCGGCCGCTGTCCACCGTTCACCAAACTGCCCAATCGCACAAAAAGGCAGTTCGCGCAGATGCCATTGTCGCCGAAACCGGCCGTACAACGGACTTTGGCGCGTCATCAACCGCTCCATCACATTGACATGCGACCCGCACAAAATGAGGATGAGCGGCAACGGTTTGAACAGGTGATCCCACGCATGTTGGAGGGCGGAGAGGAACGCGGGGTCAGCATCGGCCGCATACGGCAGTTCGTCAATGATGAGGATGGTATGCTCTTGTCGGGCTGAAAGGGTACGGGCAACGGCCGTAAAACAGTCTGACCACGTTTCAAAATGTGTCTGTGGCGCGTCCTCACCGAAACATTGGGCAAAAAATTTACGCCGCTGCAACGCTGGTGGCTCTTTTTCGGCCGACCAGTAGATGTGGGGCAATGCGCTCTGTTCCGCCCAATGGCGAAGCAACACCGTTTTCCCCACGCGCCGACGGCCGTACATCAGCACCATCTGCCCATCAGGATACGTTTCAAGCTGTTTGAGAAAATCAAGTTCTTGTTTACGGTCAACGAATTTCATAAGGTACAAGTGAATTATACTAATCTATCTGTACCTTAGCAAAATTGTGGAGTATGAGTTATGAAGCGCAGAACGCGCTCGACTTTCATACTTCATAACTCATCATTCATACTTCATAAACCTCGGCTAGACCTCGCACCAACTTCACCACCTCTTTTTTCAATCGCGTCCCGCCTAACACATGGCATTTGTCTCCATAATAGAGCAAATGCCGCGCCAGTTGCCACAAGCCATCTTCGTCTGTATACCCTTCCACTCGCGTCCAATCATTATCGACAGGGATAATTGTTGGCGGCTCTAGCAGTTCCGGCCGCCGACTAACTCCCATGCGGCCGACTTCTGGCGCAACCTCAAAGATCACCTCGTATTTACGACCAATCGGTTGCGTTGGGGGTAATTTCTTTGATAACAGTTTGACGGAGTTGGGGACGATTCGGCCGAGTCGATAACGGACGTAGGCGTTGATCGGTATGCGGCCGTCTTCCCCTTCTGCTTCCAAGCAATAACCTCTCAAATAATAATGCTTACGGGAGTCAACATAGATATGCCACGGTTGTACATGATGGTATCGTTCGACGGGTGGATCGTTGCGGGGTGAGACATACAGAAACGACAATTCGCGTCGTTGCCGACACCCTGCCTCAATCGTTTTCAGTACACCTTCGCTTGTAGAGTCATCATCGCGTAAACGAAGATCGATGTCCGTGCCGACCTTCGTTGCATTATCGAATAGTTTCTGTCGCTCTGGAGAAAGACGCTCGTATAGCTGGTTAATCAGCTGCCCGACTTACTGCGAATGAGGTGTATTGTCCACGAATAAAGTGGCTAAGTATGCAAGAGATTTGATGTCTGCATCCGGCAAATCAAAAAGAGATGTCCCCCAGTCACGGATAACATAGCCATGCCCACGCTCATACCTCAATTCGATACCCAATTTTTCTCGAATACTGGCACGATCTCGGTCAAACCGTTTGGTCAATGCCGAGCCAGTGGTATTACCATACGCATCGTCGCCCATAGTTTGGTACACGGCCGATAGTAGATCATTTCTCTTTGCGCCCCCCTGCTGTGTACGGCGCACAATCGTTAAACAACGCTGTAGCACACGCCACCGACTTTCTGTTTTATGCTCACTAGATTGATCCATAATATGCCTTTTCTCATATGATAAGTGATGACCAGTATAACTAAAATGAGTCTTTGGGGATTCATGTGTTGACAGTTCCCCCCTTCGGGAGGGATTAGGGGAGGGAAACCACGCGAAATCCAAAAGAGCCGAAAGAGTAAGCACCCATATATGGGACCGTCCGTCCCGTTCCGTCCGCCCCCCACATATACAGAAAAAGCCCCGAAACGGAGCTTTATACCTAAATTAATGCCGATTTTAGTGAGGCTGTTCACGTTTAATGGTAGGCATTATTACAGGACGAAAAGCGTAACTGAATAAGATGATCTTTTCCCAATTATGCCGCTACTTGAGTTAACGCAATCGCACCCAAGACACCGGACTGGTTACCCAACCCCGGCGG
>CALECP010000394.1 GCA_937949915.1 uncultured Anaerolineae bacterium | reverse complement strand
GTTCGGCCGCCTGTCAGATCAGCGATGCGTGGCGCAAGATATTCAAGCGTCGTGTTAATGGCGTTCGCACCCATCGCGTCGCGGCAGTCGTAATGCAGATGCACGATCAGCATCGGTCCAACGGCCGAATCGGGAATGTGGCGCGTGATGATGTCACGACAACCACCGCCGAACGGCTTGATCGAGTTGGGGAGCTGGTCGGCCGTTGCCATCAGTTCATGCTTGGCGTTGGCAATGGCGGTTTCGGCCGCGCTTATATCCGGCACATCTAGCACCTGAATTTGCCCGATCATAATTGGCTCAGACGCAGACGTGGTGAAGCCACCACCGGCGCGAATCTGCCGCGCACTGTTGCTGGCGGCCGCGACGACGCTTGGCTCTTCGACTGCCATTGGCACAAGGTACTCTTTGCCGTTGATCAAAAAGTTAGCGGCGATGCCGAGCGGCAGTTTGAACGTCCCCGCCACATTTTCGATCATGTTGGCAGCCAGTTCGTTGCTCAGGCCGCCTGTGCGGAGGATGTCGGCTTCGTCGGCCGATAAGCCAGCCCATGCCGCCACCAACGCAATGCGCTCGTCTACGGGTAGCTTATAAAAGCCGGGAATGCGGGAGGTGCGTGTTTGTTCTGTCATAGTCGATGCGAACTATACCGTGCGGCCGCTTTCAAAAGCTGTCATTTGCCACGTCTTTAGCTGCCACCTGCGCCTTGCTGCCGCGATTGTGCGGTAGCAGCAACCAAAATGCTTTTGCTCACAGCGATCAGTGTGTCCCACGTTGTTGTGTCAACGGGGATACCATTTTGATAATGTTGCTGGGCGGTGGCAGCTAGTGCGGCCGGAGCAGTCACAGTAAATTGCTGAGCCATGTCGGCCGAAAAAGTGAGCGCATTGTCTCGCGCATAGTTGATATGCAGCCAGTCAGTATGCGGATTGGGGATGGTGACGGCCGCATCCAAATGGTAATGATAAAGTGTGGGAAGCGGGGTAGCGGCCGAAAAAACAGCGATCACTTGTGTCTGTCCCGCGTTCTCGTTCCATGTTGCTAGTAGACTGACTCCACGTTGAGCGACACGGGCGAGATACGCCATTAACAACGACTGATGACAACAATTGTAGAGGGAAATGGTGGCTGTCCCTTCGCGCACGGCCGTCTGATACCCGAGGTCGGCCGCCAATGCGCCCACCAGCAAACAGCTTTGTCCCTGCCCGTCTAGCTCCGTCAAAATTTGTTGTTGTCGGCGCACTTGCAGCGTCTTTTTGTACGGATCGCGTAGCTGATCGAGATCGGCCGCGACCAGTGCCAAGCCAGCCAAGCCATGTAATTCACGCCATGCCACCATGTCGGCCGCGTCCACATAGTCACCGTCCGCAAAGCGCAATGCCTCGAATAGTTTGCGGCAGGTCATCGTAATTTCATTATGCGAAACGATAAGCGTTGTCATCTTTCCTCCACTCGTGGAGTGGAAAGAGGCAATGATTGATAATATGTGACAGCTTTCATACAATCCTCTTTCAATTTCTACTGATTCAACTGATTCTGGCAGTATAGCAGCTTCGCCAGTATACAAGCAGTTGAATTGAGAACTGTTTTTGTCGATTTGATTATGCACAAAAAACTTTTGATGAACGCGCTGTGGCCGGGCTACAGAAAATGGATAGCATTAGCGATTTTTCTGGTGGTGCAAACGCTGGTTGTCGGTTTCGTTTTTACCCAATGGTGGGTGATGACAATCGCGGCCGTGATAGGCGTTATCAGCGCGTGGGTGTTTGCTGTGGTGCGGTGGCAGGGTCGCTATTTACATCAGCATCGTGTAATGGCGCAGACGATATCCGATTTGATAGAAGTGGCGGCCGATACGCCGATCATTTATTTAACATCATCGCTACGCGAAAACCCAATCGCCCTACACAAACAAACCGAGAACCCGCTCACCGTGATCGATTTATACAATCCTCAATTGATGAGGGCGGGGCAAATCGGCCGGGTTCGTGACGAATCGCACAAGCACACACTGACTACGCGCAATTCACAAATTGAATGGCTGGTCGGCCGGATCGATTTGCTACCTGTGACGAATAACAGCGTCCGAGTGTTGGTCGTCGATCAATTGATCACAGCCCTAAGCGACGTGGCTAATCGCACCATTTTGCTTGATGAAGTACGGCGTGTTTTGGCACCGGGCGGGCAATTGATCGTCGTGGAAAAGACGCGCACCCCGGCAAATAGCTGGACGTTTGGCATGATGGGTATGGGCAATTGGCAAACGGTGCCAGCGTGGAAGGATATTTTAGCCGAACATCGTCATGAGGTGATCGATTGGCAAAAGGCGAATGAGTTATTGTTTGTGTATCGGGCAGATAAAGCGGCTACTGGTGCTGCTGCACAAATGCTTGAATAAGATCGTAGGCGATGCTGGGGGGCGTGGGTGTGGTTGGCAGGTTATCGGCCGTAAACCAGTCGGCCGCTCGTAGCTCGTCCTCCTGCAAAACCAAGTCGCCCCCCGCATAGTCGGCCGTGAAGGCGACCATCAGCGAATGGGGAAACGGCCACGGTTGGCTACCAAAATAGCGTATATTTTCAACATCTATTCCCGCCTCTTCTTTGATTTCGCGCTTCACTGTCTGCTCAAGTGTTTCCCCTGGCTCTACAAAACCGGCCAATACGCTGTACATTTCTTGGTTGCGATAGCGCACGTTGCTTGCTAGCAATAATTTGTCGCCATCGGTAACGGCGACGATGACGGCCGGAGCAAGACGCGGATAGTTGCGTTGTCCACACGCGGGGCAAATTTTGACGTGTTCGGTTGCGCCTGTTTCGGTGTGTGTACCACAGCGGCCGCAAAATTGATGTGTGCGATCCCAATCGACGATCTGTACCGCTCGCGCTGCCAGCCAAAATTGCTCGTCGCTCAAACATCCATAGAGTTGCCGTAGGCTGGCGAATTGCATTCCATCTGGGGCGATGGTGTCTGGCACAACTGCGGCCGCATAGCATACGGCCGCGCCTACCTGCCCAATTTCGTGACGATGCACGATGGCAACTGGGGGCTGATCGGCCGTGTAATATGGAACGGCCGCATCTTGCACAAGCAATTTATTTCCAGAAAAGAGAAACCAATGGGCAGTATCAATCATCAATCGCAACTGGGGTAATCTGGGTCTTCAGTCGGGCAAGGATTGGGAGTAGAGGTTGGCGTAGCCAGCTCACCAGTATCGCTACATCCGGCCGGATACGCGCCATCCACTTTTTGCGAACAGTCAGGCGTGGCAGTAGGCGTGGGCAATGGGGTGTTGGTCGGTGCGGTTGTCGGATCGCCTGCAACGGTGGGGGTGGGTGTCAGCGTTGGTGTGGCTGTTGGCGTTACGGTTGCGGTTGCACTTATAGTCGCAGCAAGGGTGGGTGTGGGTGTAACTGTCGCTGTCACTGCAACAGTTGCCGAAATAGTCGGTGTTGCCGTTGCTGTTTCTGTCGGTGTCAGCGTCGGTGTGGCATCAGCATCGGGCGTTTGCGTCAATGTGGGCGATGGGGTGGCGGTTGCTGTTGTTGTTGTCACGGCCGTCGTTGCTGCGGCCGTTGGTGTCAGGGTTGCCGTGGCATCTGGCTCTGGCGTATCGGTGGGCGCAAGCGTTGCCGTCGCAATATCAACAACGTCTACTGTAGGCGGTGGGGTATTGGTCGGCCGCACAACAATGGTCGGAGCTGTCGTCGCCGTGGGTTCAACTGTATCCGTTGGCTCTGGTGTATCAGTCGGTTCGGGGGTCTCTGTTGGGGTCGGTGTTGCCGTTGGCTCTGGTGTATCGGTCGGCAGATCGGTGGGGCGCACGGTGCTGGTCGGCTGTGCGGTCGATGTGGGGCGGCGCACTTGCGTAGCACCGGTTGCGGGAGCGGGAGAAGGGGTTGCGGTTGGGGGTTGGGGGGGAGGTAATGTTTCGGTGGCAGTCGGTTCAGCGGTCGGGTCAACAGAAACAGGGTAAGCGGTGGACTGTGACGGTATCAATGTGGGTGTCTCAACCACAGCAGGTACGGCCGTCGGTGGTGGTTGCTCCCGGACTTCTGTGGGGAGCGGTTCGATGTTGATCTGTACAGGTGTATCGGTCGGTAGCGGTTGCTGGGCGATCTCGGCCGCTCCGGCCGCGTAGAGCGGATTGGGCTGTATGATTTTTTCAACCTCGATATACCAGACCGTTCCCTCTGGCGGCTCTTTGCCACATCCCAATGGCCCGACGTATTTGCGCCATACGCCAGAGATAGCCATCGGCTGCCCTTCTTTGAGTAAGCGCACCACTTGATCGTATCCGAGTGCGTTCATTCGCAATTCGTCTGCGACAACGCCCCATTGCGGCCGGGGGCCTTTGTATGGGTAGCAGTCTGGCTGCTCGTCTACCAATGAGACAAACGCGCCTTCGACTTGAATCAGTTGGTTTTCATACTGTTCGGGTGTATCGGCTAATTGGGCAAATGTAAGCTGGGTCGCTTCGTCGATCAGAACGCGGCTTTCTGGCTCGGCCGCGCTTTCTGTCGGCCGTATAGGTTTGAGCGGCCGCTCGGTATTTGTCTGGCCACAAGCAGCCAACATACCCACGATAAGTGTGAGGGAAGCGAGGAAAATTACACGGCGCATGAAAATAAGAGAGATCAAAATAGTTGCATTACTATACTGAACGATTGTGTTGAGGTGAAGATACTGCTCTCAACTATCATTATTATCTCACTCTGAGGGCGGCGGGGCAATTGTAAGGATTGTCTAATTAAAGCGAGGCGGCCGATAATAGACATTTGGGCAAAATCGGTGTATCGTAACAGGGTTAAAAACAACCAAACTAAACAACCGATTCCAACCAAAGGAAACGCAATTCACAAGGAGACTATCAATGGCATCGTTGATCGAAAAAACGACCACGCTGATCAAAGCAAATTTGCATGACATGGTGGACAAAGCACTCAAGACCAACTCCCCGGCCGTCTTGAAACAGTACATTCGTGACGCTGAATCAAATTTGGACGATTTGGAGAAGGCAACCGCCACTATCGGCGGCGAAGTCCGCACGATGAAGCGCAAATACGAACAGTATAAAAAGCAAGCAGATGAGATGGATCGTCGGGTCGATTTGTTCTTGATGCAGGGCAAAGCAGAGCTAGCGCGTGCCGCACAAGACAAAATGAATCAAGCGCGGAAGATGCAAGAACAGTACCATGCCCAATGGGTGACGCAGCAACGCGAATATGAAGTATTGAAAGCAGCACGGCTAAAGTTGCAGACGAAAATCCAGACAGTACGCGCCGAACACCGTGAACTAGAAGCGATGCTCAAGCTGGCTGAATCGAAGGAAAAGACAAACAAAGCGATCCGCAGCGTGAAAGACCTGCAAGGGATGGGCGATTCGGATATTGCTGGTTTGCGCGACTCGATCATTGCCCGTATCGACAAAGCGGATGCGGAAACAGAAATGCTTTCTGGCGATATTGATGACCAGATGGACAAATTGATCGGCACGGCCGAACTCGATTTGCAGCTAGAAGAACGCAAACGGCGTTTGGGTCTGGGCAGTGGTGCTGCACCGGCGGCCGAAGAAGAAAAGAGCGACGCGGATTTGCTCAAAGAGCTAGAAAACCTCGACCTCGAAATATAATCTACCTTTATTTCTCGTAGGGACACGATTCATCGTGTCCCATACATATCAAGTTAAGCGTTTTATACCGCTCCGGTTGAAACCGGCTGCTACGCCGACTGAAACCCGTTTGAAACGGGTTTTTCGTAGCGACGCAAGTCGCTTTGACAGACCGCGTGTTTCAACACCGGGCGAAACCGGGGCAACAAATTGCCAATGACGTGCTGATTTAGCCGATTTTAGCCTTAGCTTGATACCAATTGGACACGATTCATCGTTTCCCTACAGTCAAAATGAGCGAACAAAAACAACCGCTAGAAAAACGCGCACAAAACGCTATTTTGCGCCATGCCCTCATGCGTTGGGAAAGCGCAATGGTGTTGGCTGGCACAGGGCTGTTCACATTCCTGACCGCATTCGACATGTTCGGCACAGGTGCAATCCCCCCCTGGGCGGTGCTGCTGGCTGGTGGCGCAGCATACAGTGGCTTGGCGTGGAGCAGCTTCAAAGACGACAAAACAAACGCCGAAATTGTGGCAGGCATGTTGCGCGAAGATTACAACCCGCGCGAAATCAGCGATCCACGATTACAGGCGTATGTCAACGAAGCACTTGATTATCGCACCCGCATCACTACGCAGATCAATGAGATTGATGACACATCATTCAAAATTCAGTTGGAAATGATGGCAAGTCAATTTGATGATTGGATTGCAGAGGTGTACGACCTAGCAGGGCGGCTCGATCTGTACTTGAAGCAAAAACGGTATTTGGATGAGCAGGAAGATGCGGCCGATAAGCGTATCGACAAGCTGGTGCAACGGCGACTTAATCGCAACAATCAAGATATTACAGACGACATCGACCAAAACCTCGCGGCCTTACAACAGCAATTGGCGACGATCCGCTCCTTAAAAGATACGATGAAACGCGCCCAATTGCGCCTGGAGAACACCCTGACTGCAATGGGAACGATTTACCCGCAAACGATGTTGCTCGATGCAAAAGATATTGATAGCAGCCGCTATCGTCGCTTGCAGCAAGATATTCGGGACGAGGTAGATGAGTTGGCCGATGTGCTGTACGCGATGGATGAAGTGTATGCGAGTGACGAGTGACGAGTGACGAGTGACGAGTGACAAACGACGAGTGAAAGATGATGCAGATCGGCGTTTGGTGTTTCGATTTTGAGGGTGTAGCAGTCTATGAAAAATAAGCAGCAACTGGATGACACGTATATTGATCCTGATGTTTTGAAGGCGGAGGAAAAAGAGGCTGATGGTTTTTGGGAGGCGCGTGAGCCGGAGCAACAAGCTGAGAAAGCGGTAGAACGGCCGCGGCCGCCTATCGGCCGCAAGCTCGCACTGATTGCAGCCACATTTGTGATTGCGCTCAGTATGGGTATTTGGCTGGGCGCACGGCAGCAGACAGGTGAACCAACTATTGTGCCGGATGTGCCAGACACGCACACCACCCTGATCGATGACAGTGCCGATATGACTGATTTTGGCGATGCGCCTATAAACGAGGCGGCCGCATTTCCGGTCGCATTAGATACAACCCAAGTAGAAATCCCCGAAGGCACCGTCACCGAATGGCTGGCTGGCATCCCTGAAAACGACGAAATTCCCTGGTTTCGGGATATGGCATGGCACGCAGGCACAGGGCGCGTTTATCTGGTTGCCAGCAGCGATCAACTCTACATTATCGATCCGGTCACGCAGATGATCGACGTGCGCGATTTGGGATTACGCCTTGGCAGTTCTTCGATTTATCTCGATTTGGTTGCTTCGTATGATGACGAACGGCTGGTGCTTTTCAACGACAACAGTGATAATGAGGTGATCGTTTACAATGTGGTGCGGGATCGCGTGGAGCAGACGTTTGGCGGCCGGGACGAAACGGGCGCACCGGGAACGCTTTATCTCGTTTCGGAGCAGGGGCTGGCAGTGGGGGTAGACAAAACGATCTATTTGCATCACACCATCACCAGCGACGACGGTGACGACGGTTATGTAGACCAGATCGAAGTTTTTTCGCCCACAGGTGCGTATGTGCGCTCGATTCCGGTGGAGCGGGGCAGCGATGTGGTATCAGTGGGGCCAGATGGCTTGCTCTACACAACGGGGTATGGCGCGATCAATCAGTATGATCCGGCCGGGCATTTAGCCGCTTCTCAGGAGCGTGACACGTTTCGGCATGTGCGCGATCTGCAATTTGATATGAGCGGAAATTACTATGTCACGCACGGGTTCGA
The DNA here is from genome assembly GCA_937949915.1 of uncultured Anaerolineae bacterium. Lineage (GTDB taxonomy): Bacteria > Chloroflexota > Anaerolineae > Promineifilales > Promineifilaceae > CALECP01. The sequence continues at coordinate 5,822 of CALECP010000394.1, read as the reverse complement.
GTTCTGGTTTGCTCAGGTGCAGTCAGATGGACAATTAGGCGAAATCTATGGCCCGGCCGTCGATTTGATGGCAGATTATTGGCCGCTCGGTCAATTTAGACGGCCGGAAGCCCTGATCGTGTTGCCAGAAGCGAACACCTTTTTGTTGCTCGATGGTGATTACGCCTTTCAGAGAATCGTCAAACTAGAATTGAACAAAGAGATCATGGGAACAGGACGTTAACAGTCGTCAGATGAGCAGCGACCTTACAAATACGCTTCAATCGCAGCGATAAGATCGTCTGTCGTTAGGGCAGGTGGATAATGGATGCCATTGATACCAACAGCCTCGCAACCGACGATATTGTGGGCGAAGTCGTCGATAAAGACGGCCGACTCGGCCGCCACGCCCAATCGCTCCAGGGCATGATGATAGATGGCGGAGTCTGGTTTCATCGTGCCAAATTCGGCCGATACCACAATGTCGTCAAACGCATCGGCAATGCCCCATTTGTGAGTCAAGTCATGGCGCAAACCATCCATCGCATTGCTGATAATACTCGTTTTGACACGCTTGCGAAGCTGGTGGATAAACGTGATCAAGCGGCCGTCTAGCTGATCACCTGCCCAGAAATCGAGCCGAAAATTGAGCAACTCCGTTTTACTCAACCCTAGTTGCGCCCCCACCCACGCCCAATGTTGCGCCTCGGTGTAGACACCATGCTGTGCCGCTTGCCCATGCTCACTATTAAAGACAAGCTGTTCGGCCGTGCAGGGGTCTAAGCCTAGTCGTGTGTCCCACTGGAGGCGCGGCTGCCATGTTTGGGTACGCACAAGTACGCCCCCAAAGTCGAAAATAATTGCTTTTGTGATCATGGGTTGATTATGCGGCACTCTCATCCATCGGCAACACTTTGCCTGGATTGAGGATATTGTGGGGATCGAGTGTGCGTTTGAGCGTTTTCATCAAATTAAGTGCAACAGGATCATGTTCGCGGGACATGTATTTCACTTTGCCGATGCCGACACCATGCTCGCCCGTAATCGTGCCATTCAGGGCAAGCGATTTGTCTATCAATTTTTCGTAGACGACAAACGCATCTGCTTGTTGGTACGGCCGATAAAAGATCGACACATGCACATTACCGTCCCCTGCGTGGCTGACAATGTTGCCCTCTAGTTCTGATTGTGCGAGGAGGTCGGCCGCAAATCGGATTAGCGTTGGTAGCTGCGAGACAGGCACAGCCGAATCAGTCGCATAATAACCCAACCCTTCGTTTTCGCGGCGCATCACATCGAAAATTGTCACTCGTGTACGCCACAGATGATCACGAAATAGTTCGCCGATGCCTGTTTGGACATACGTCGCTTCATTGTCGTCGCAGCATTGCTTGACGTGCGCGAGCCGGTCTTGCAACATCGCTTCTGTCGCCCCAGAAAACTCCATCAAAAGCGTCGGCTGGATGGGAAAGTCGATGCCATCAGTCAGGCTCAGATATTGCATCGCCGATACGTCGAGCAGTTCGAGCGCGGTGGGGGCAAGATCAGCCGCCTTGATAGCGACAACGGCATCGGCCGCTTCTTCTACCGTCGTAAATCCGGCGATGGCCGCACTGACGGCCGCCGGTTTTGGATGCAGTTGTAGCGTTGCTTCTGTGATGATGCCCAGCGTCCCTTCTGACCCGACGATCAGGTGCGTCAGATCATACCCGGCCGATTGTTTGATGGCGCGTGACCCCGTTCGCATGATGTCGCCATTGGCGAGAACCACTTCGAGCGCAAGCACATTATCTTTGGCCGCCCCGTAGCGCACCGTGCGGTATCCGGCCGCATTGTTCGCCAAAATACCACCGACGGCCGCATTCGGACCCAGCATCGGGACGTAAAACAGATTGTCGGCCGCCAATTGGTCATTGAGATCATGATGGCGTACCCCCGCTTGTACAACCACTTGCAAATCGTCGGGATAAACAGCTAACACACGATTCATACGGTCAAAATTTAGCACCACCCCACCCGCTGTCGGGATCGGGTTACCTTCGATGCTCGTCCCCGCGCCTCTAGCAACGATAGGAATTTTTTGCTCGTTGCACGTCCGCACGATCAAGCTGACTTCGGCCGTGCTTTCGGGGTAGACGACGAGATCGGGTAGCGCGGGATGATGGTGGGATGCGTCTCCCGTATTTTGTTTGAGCGCGGCCGGTTCGGCCGTATAGCGGTCTGGGGGCAATACACCTTCAAATACAGTCAATAACGCTTCACACAACATCATACTATTACTATTGAACCATAGAATAGCATGAGGTCACACTACTGACTCAACTCGCTATTAAAATGGGCGCATTCTGCCAACTGTGCCTGCAATTGATCGATTTCTGTCTGCATTTGGGTGATCAAGGCTTCTTTCGAGTCGCTCTTGGCAGCCAGCATGTCATAGAGACGGGCATTTTCGGCCGCGAGATTATCGATCTCTTTGCGTGACACCATGCGCTTCTGGAAAATGCGTAAAATCGTGTAATAAATGTGTGCGAGAGCCATCCCGATCAGCCCAAGCACAATGACCGCATACAATATCAAAAACAAAAAATCCATCACCCTACTCCCACTCAATCGTGCCAGGTGGCTTGCTGGTGATGTCGTAGGTGACGCGATTGACCCCTTTCACTTCGTTGACAATGCGGCGGCTGACGTGTGCCAACAAGTCAAATGGCAACCGCGCCCAGTCGGCCGTCATAAAATCTTCTGTCGTCACAGCACGCAGAACGATCACTTCTTCGTAGGTACGGCCGTCTCCCATCACACCGACCGCCTTGACCGGCAGCAACACCGCAAACGCTTGTTGTGTCCCCGCCTTCAGCATTCCGGCCGTGCGTAGCTCGCTTGTAAAAATCGCATCGGCCGCCCGTAGCTTTTCCAGCCGCTCCCACGTGATTTCACCCAAGCAACGAATCGCCAGCCCCGGCCCCGGAAACGGTTGTCGCCACACGATCTCATCTGGCAACCCTAGCTCCGTGCCGATGTGCCGCACCTCATCCTTGAACAAGTAGCGCAACGGCTCGACGAGCGAAAAGTGCATATCGTCTGGCAGACCACCGACATTGTGGTGCGTTTTGATGGTGTGTGCGTCGGGGCGATCACTCGCCGCGCTCTCGATCACATCGGGGTAAATGGTGCCTTGCGCGAGATAGTCGATCTGTCCCAGCTTACGCGCTTCACGCTCGAAGAGGCGTACAAATTTCTCGCCGATGATCTTCCGTTTTTTCTCAGGGTCTGTGATGCCATCGAGTGCGCCCAGGTATTCCTCAACGGCGTTGACCGGAATCATATTCATGCCGATTTCGTTTTGGAAGGTGGCGATCACTTGATCAGCCTCCCCCTGGCGCAACATGCCGTGATCAACAAAGACGGCGACCAATTGATCGCCGATGGCACGGTGGATCAGTGTGCCAGCCACGGCCGAATCGACCCCACCACTGAGACCGAGCAACACGCGGCCGTCCCCTACCTGCGCCCGAATTTTGGCGATTTGTTCGTCGATAAAGTTGGCTGGTGTCCAATCGGCCGCTGCGCCACATACATTGGTGACAAAGTTGCTCAAAATCTGCGATCCGGCCGGTGTATGCACCACTTCCGGGTGAAATTGCACACAATAAAGCTGGCGCGACGGATCGGCCGAAGCAGCAAATGGCGCGTTGTCACTCTGGGCTAGTGGCGCAAAACCGGGCGCAAGCGCATCCACTTTGTCGCCATGACTCATCCATACATCTTGCACGGCCGCCACCCCATCAAACAAAACAGAGCCGGTGTCAACAGTCACAGTCGCCGGGCCAAATTCACGCAAAAGGCTGCCTGCTACCCGGCCGCCCAGCTTGTGCATCAGCAACTGCATTCCATAGCAAATGCCCAGCACCGGAATGCCCTGCGCCAGCACATAGTCAGGCAATGTGGGCGCACCGTCATCATACACGCTATTCGGCCCACCGCTGAGAATAATGCCTTTCGGATTGAGAGCCAGTACACGCGCTGCATCAGCCCGCCACGAGAACATTTCGCAATAGACATTCGCTTCCCGCACCCGACGTGCGATCAACTGGCTGTATTGCGAACCATAATCTAGTACAACAATTGTGTCATGTGTCATGGGCCGATTATAGCAGTGACGAGTTGCGAATGACGAGTGACGAGTGGTGCGTCCCCTTGTTTGTCTATGTTCTTGTGATCGCTATATTTTCAAAATAAAAAAACGAATGGCGATCTGCATCATCTCCATTCGTCATTCGTCACTCGTCGTTCGTCACTACAAACAGTTTGCGCCGCGTTGGTATGCTTCCAGGGCTTTTTCCTTTTTTTCTAGGGCTGTGTACGCTTCGGCGAGGGCGTAATAGTAGTCAGCCAAATCGGTTTTGACATTGACGATCATAGCGAGATCGGCCGCCACTTTTTCGGCGCAGCTTGCACCATATTTTTTGACCAGTTGACGATACAACACGGCCGCCTTGTCATGATCGCCCATCAGATAAACATTGGCGGCCGTGCGCCGCTCTTGCTCCCACACAGGATTGCTCTCGGCCGGTGCGGACGGTGGTTCAGGAACAGCAGCCGACACAGGAGACACCGGCCGTTCAGGCTCGGAATGGGGGATCACACGCGCACGGCCGTCCGCAAACTGCTCGATCCAATCTGCCTCATCTTCTATTTCATCTTTTGTCTCAGGCTTGATCGCATGTGGCTCAGACAAAGGCGGCTCTTCCATCGGCCGGGTAGGCAACGACGGCGAAAGGGGTGGCACATCTACAATCGTTTGCAGCCACGCCAGCGAATCGCGCATATCTGGCTTCAATTGCGGCCGGGGTTCTGGCACAACCGGCGCGGCCGGGGGCGCAAGTTTGCCACTTCCCATATTGTGAATCCACGCCATATACTCATCGGGGTCATCTGGCAGATTCGCCGGATCGATCTCTAAATCAAACGGCACAGATGGCTCTGGTGGCACAACGGCCGCCTCCTCACGCTGGTCATCTTCGTAGACACCACCCCACTTCGTCGTCCCTTTTCCCTCTGCACTCGCGCCCATCTCTTGGTTCAATGTATCGATCCAAAGCAAATGATCAATATCAGGCGTTTTCTTCGATATAAGGGGGGTCACAAGCGGGGTCGCTACCACACGCGGCCGAGACGGTTTGGGCGGCCGTTTTTTATGCGTCTGCTCCATCCGCAACGGCTGTCGCTCATGTATTTTAATCCGCGCTCGACGGCGATTAGGAACTTGCTCGATCCGTGCAGGCTCACCTTTTCGGTGGCAATTTTCGCTCATAAATGCTCTTCCAGTGTGTGATAGTCGTGGTGTGATGTGTGGCACACCATAACGATAATAGCGCTACCCTAACATCATACAGACACATCGGGAAATTGCAAAAGATTGGGGGGTGCGCTAACAAGTTGTCAGTGAATTTTTCCTACAAGAGAGGATCGAGCCTTCAGATGATCAAATTTATCATATTTGACTCAAACCCAACCGAAAATTCACGCACTTCTGTATTTATCAAGAGCAATTTTTAAATTGCCTGACAGGTCGTTAGCGCACCCAAGATTGGGTGGCGTAAAACAGTGTGGTTCTTTGGGAACTCAGGGGGTGATGGGAAAAACAGAGGAGGATAAAATCGGGTTTTGATATGTGCGATGAAATTGAATGTAAACACGGTTGGGGTGAAATGGTCAGTTTGCGACACTTACCGATTTTGGGATGTCAAACAACGGTGCAATTGCGTCCGAGAAGAGCAAAATGCCCAACGTGTGTTAACACCCCCACGACAACCCAAACGGTCTCATGGTATACACAACGG
>CALECP010000393.1 GCA_937949915.1 uncultured Anaerolineae bacterium | reverse complement strand
AACTCTGGCGGCAACACAACTGTTTCTATCGACGGCAACACGGGCGACATCAAATTAAACGGTGTCTCTCTGCTCGACACGATCAAAGCCCTAGAAGCCCGCATCGCGCAATTGGAAGGGTAAAACACATCATCATTTTGTAGAGACGCAACATTTTGCGTCTCCCCTCTTGGCAACAAATATGCAGGGATTTTTGAAAAGCAACGGCCGATGACACCGATCAAGCGCGATCCCGATCATCAGAATCGTTGGCTGTGCGCGGGGGTGGGCTATGCTGGCTACACCGCGTTTCCCGGCTTGCCGCATTTGGCAGAGCTAGAGATTTGTGTGCGGCCGGAACAGCGACGGCGCGGACACGGATCGCGCTTGCTGGCAACAGTCATCGACGCGCTCCAACAGACAGCGCACACACAATTGGTCGCATTCTGCCCCGATCAAGAAACGGCCGCCTACCGCTTTTTGTCGGCGCACCACTTTGTATTGGAGCATGAAGAGCGGACGTTGACGCGCCCATTAACAGCCCTACCTGCAATACAAAACTTGTCCGCAGAGTTGCACACCTTGCCCCCGCCGGTGGCGCACCCTCTCTTTCGCCAACTGTATGATCGCAGCTTCATCGGGCGGCCGTGGTACCAGCCCTGGGCGAATGACGACGAAGTAAACCGCGCATGTGATACGATCTATTTCTTGCGCCACGCCGACCAATGGATCGGTTTTGCAGGGATCAAAATGAAAGCCACTGTCGCCCAAATCGAGCCGTTTGGCATTGTCGAAGCATGGCAGGGGCAAGGGTTCGGCCGGGCGTTGTTAATCGCGCTGCTCCACCAGATCGCCCAGACAGCCACGGCCGCGACACTCACCCTGTGGCACGAAAATCGCCCCGCACTGGCACTCTATCAACAACATGGCTTTGTCCACACCGATAGCAGTTATTGGTTGACAAGATCACTGGCAACAAAGACGCAAACAAGGAAACAAGTATGAACGGAAAACATGTCATCATCACCGGCGCGACAAGCGGCATCGGACTCGAAACGGCACGAGCGATTGCCCATAAGCAAGCGGCCGTGACCCTGATCAGCCGCAATGCACAAAAGCTGGCCGACACGGCCGCACAGCTATCAGACGCAGCACAAAACAGAAATATCGACTGGATTCAGGCCGACCTCTCCAGCATCGCCAGCGCACAGGCGGCCGGACAGCAATTTTTGGACAAGCACGGCCGTCTCGATGTGTTGGTCAACAATGCAGGGGCTTATTTTTCAACATTTCAGGAAAGCGTAGACGGCATCGAAATGACGATTGCGCTCAACCATGTCGGCCCATTTGTGTTGACCAACACGCTGTTGCCTATGCTGAAAGCAACGGCCGTAGATACAGGGGACGGCCGCATCGTCAACGTCTCCTCGGACGCGCACCGCACCACCCGCTCGATCAATTGGGATGATCTAGAAGGACGCGAAAAATTCTCCGCCTTCAACGCTTATGGCTTGAGCAAGGCGATGAATGTGCTACACGCCAACGCGCTCGTGCGTCGTCTCACTGGCTCAAATGTAACGGCAAATTCGCTCCATCCCGGCGCGGTCAACACAAATTTTGGCAACGATGCGACAGGCTTCTTCGGTTGGCTAATGCCGATAGCGAAGCGGTTTATGATTTCGGTAGAGCAGGGGGCGGCGACGAACATCTACTTAGCGGCCGATCCGGCCGTCAAGGGCATCACGGGCAAATACTGGGCGAAAAGCGCACAAAAAAAGCCGACCGACATCACATTAGACGAAGCGGCGCAAGAAAAGCTGTGGGCGATCAGTGAGCAATGGGTCGCGGCCGCTACATAAACAAAAACAGATATTGTTGATGCCGCCCCTTTACACGCTCGATAATGTCGCCCAAATTTATGCGGGGCGGACTGTGCTATCGATCCCGCACTTGGCGATTCCGGCAGGGCAATCTCTCGCCATTGTCGGGCCAAGCGGGGCGGGCAAAAGTACCCTGCTGCGCTTACTGGCTTTCTTAGAAGAGCCGACAGAGGGGCAGATCGCGTGGCGGGGGGAGACGACGATCTCGGCCGAAACGCGCCGTTCTGTGACGATGGTCTTTCAGCGTCCCGCGCTGCTGCGGCGCACCGTGCGCGACAACATTTTGTATGGGCTAAAAATTCGGGGGGAAACGGCCGGTCAGCACCTAGAAACACTCAGCGAACAGTTGGGCATTGCGCCATTGCTCGATACGGCCGCGCACAAATTGTCGGGCGGCGAACAACAGCGCGTTGCCCTCGCACGGGCGCTGATCACTCGTCCGGCCGTGTTGCTGCTAGACGAGCCGACCGCCCACCTAGACCCGCAAAACGTGCGCCTGATCGAAGCGATGATCAATGATAGCCATGCGACTGCAAACACGACGATTGTATGGGTGACGCACAATCTTTTTCAGGCGCAACGGGTGGCGGCACAAACAGCGTTATTGTTGGACGGCCGTCTGATTGAGATCGCACCGACAGACGCATTTTTTGCACGGCCGCAGCAGCCAGAGACGGCCGCTTTTCTGAAAGGTACATTGATCTATTGAGCCGCTTGACCTTTTGCCGGAATCCGATACGCTACACGCCTTAAACTAATTTCTTACTGTCGTAGAGACACAAAATTTTGCATCTCTACCTAATTAATTGCAACTGGAGCATATAGATGGAAGCACATATCATCGTTCTACCGGGCGATGGCATCGGGCCAGAAGTGACCGAAGCCGCACTCGCCGTACTCAACGCCATTGGCGCAAAATTTGGTCACACTTTCAACACGGCCGAACACCTGATCGGCGGCATCGCCATCGACGAAACCGGCACATCCCTACCAGACGACACCCTCGCCGCTTGCTTGGCATCAGACGCGGTACTTCTCGGTGCGGTGGGTGGCTACAAATGGGACGACCCAAGCGCAAAAGTACGGCCGGAACAAGGTTTGCTCGCTATTCGCAAAGAGATGGGCTTGTTTGCCAATTTGCGCCCCGTCACCATTCACCCCGACCTGGCAGACGCATCGCCGCTCAAGCAAGAAAAGCTAGAAGGCGTAGACCTGCTCGTTATCCGTGAGCTAACGGGCGGCATCTACTTTGGCGACCGGGAGCGCTGGGAAGAAGATGGCGAAGCGTGGGCCAAAGACACGATGATCTACAGTGCCAGCGAAGTACGCCGCATTGCCGACATCGCCTTCAAAGCGGCCCAGGGACGGCGCGGCAAATTGTCGTCTATCGACAAAGCGAATGTGCTAGATGCGTCCCGTTTGTGGCGCACGGCCGTCCTCGAAGTGGCTGAAGATTACCCCGATGTCGAACTGGAACACGTCCTCGTCGATGCCGCGACCATGCACTTGCTCAATCGCCCTGCCTCGTTTGATGTGATGGTTGCTGGCAATATGTTTGGCGACATCATTACAGATGAAGCGTCGATGCTGCCCGGTTCGATGGGCAATTTGCCGTCCGCATCGCTCGGCGAATCGCTCAATCGTTTCGGTCTGCCACGCGGACTATACGAACCCATTCACGGCTCGGCCCCCGACATTGCCGGACAGGGCATCGCCAACCCGATTGGCACGATCATGTCTTTGGGCATGATGTTGCGCCATTCGTTTGGGATGGAAGCAGAAGCGGCCGCCATCGAAGCGGCCGTCGATGCAACGATTTCGCAAGGCACACGGACGGGCGACATTGCCAGAGGCACACAGCAAGCGGTGAACACACAAGAAATGACGGCCGCGATCATCGCCAATTTATAAAACAACAGCCACGTAGTGACACGGCGAGCCGTGTCACTACGTGGTCGATGCGATATATCGAAATAAAAACGCCCGATGGATGTCCATCGGGCGTTTCGTTATTTATAGACACACGTGATGTGGTGTAGTGACATGGCTAGCCATGTCCAATACATACC
>CALECP010000392.1 GCA_937949915.1 uncultured Anaerolineae bacterium | reverse complement strand
GTTTGAAACGGGTTTTTCGCAGCGCCGTCAGGCGCACTGACAGCCCGTGTGTTTCAACACCGGGCGAGACCGGTGCAATAAATCGCCGATGATGTGCAGATTTGACCGATTTTCGCCTTAGCTTGATACCAATGGGACACGATGAATCGTGTTACTACGCTTGTGCGGGATCATAAAATGCAGGACAGGTGGGGTTAGAGCGGGATCGGGTTGATCAAGTCGTTGGCGATCATCACGACCATTAAACTGAGCAACAGCAACATGCCTATCGCATGTACCAGCCCTTCGCGCTCTGGCGAGACACGCTTGCCGCGAATCGCTTCGATGAGGACGAATAAAATCCGGCCGCCATCAAGGGCTGGTAGCGGTAGCAAATTGGTGAAACCCAAGCCGACGCTGACGATGCCAGCAAAGAAAAATACATTGAACCAGTCGCCTGTTTGCGATGCTTGTTGTGCTTGTGTTCCCACGATTTGGCTGATGCCGACGACGCTGATCGGCCGTGCCTCGGCCGGAGACAGTTCGCCCCGTATCAGCATACCGGGTGCGCGTACAGTCAATGAGATTACTTCCCAAATCCAATGAACAGATTCGGCCGCGGCATCGCCTAATGAGAAACCATTCCGGCCGCCCGTTTCGTTCAGGGCAATCGTGATGCCCAGTACCCCACGCAAGGGATCATCCTCGTCGGCGCGTGGTGTTACGGGCAATGTCAGCACGTCCCCGGCGCGTTCTATGGTCATCATAATCTCTTCGCCGATGTAATCGCTGATGTGCCAATTGGTTGATCCCATGCTGGTGAAAATGCTTTCGTCCTCGACGGCTGTGATCACATCACCGACCTGTAGCCCAGCCATTTCGGCCGCTTGCCCACCATCTATCTCTGTGATCACCATCTCGCGTTCAGCCGGGCCATAGAGAAATACGCCCCACAAAATGAAAAATGCGAGAATGAAATTCATGATCGCTCCGGCCGATAATGTCACCAACCGCGCTGTTTTTGACGCAGAAGCCAATCCACCTGGTATGGTGGGGTCATCCTCTCCCGCAGGGCGCACAAAGCCGCCAAGCGGAATCCAATTGAGTGAAAATTTCGTGCCTTTATGCTCAAAAAGCGTCTTCGCGCGAGGTGGAAATCCCAGCCCGAACTCTTCGACCTTGATGCCAAATGCACGGGCTGCCCAAAAGTGACCCAATTCGTGAATAATAATAATCGGCGAAAGAACGAGGATAAAACCCCCAATCATCCAAAGAATCGACATAATAAACCCAACTTCGGGATACGAATAGCCGTATCCCGATAAATGTGAGAACTAATCGGCCGCCGCCGGTTCTGGCTCCATATCCACAAACTCGATCTCAAGCTGACCATTGACCAACTTGCCAGATCGTGTTTTGCGCTTCGCCAACACCGTCGGCAAAATCATTTCGCGCTTAAAGTTGCCCACCGTGATAAACAACTCATCCCCCCGCTTCCGCAATTTAATATCGCCACCACTAACAAACGGCAACGGCAGCGTCAACTTAAACGATCCATCCGGCTCTTCTGTAATCTCTTGTAGCTGACCACGATAGAAGATATTGCTCGGATCAGAATCGCCAAAGCAATCGTCAGCCAGTTGTTTCAGCGCGTCTAGCCCCACCACTTCGTGCGAGTAAAACGGCGCAGTCCACAACGGGATCGGCTGGAACGAATCCTCGATATAGTCCATATATTTTTGTTGATTGTTGTACAGCGTTTGGTAGAACTCACCCTCATCCGCATCCGCTTTTAGCACACGGTTGATCATGATGCTATCGACCGGGTAACTAAACAGACCGAGATAGCTGACGGCTCGCTGTGCCTCGCGTACAATCATTTTTTCTGGCTGTACGACGACGCGATAGCTGGTGATGTCTGGGTTTCCCAATGTGTTTCTCAGTTCAGTTGTCCCCGCGTCCAATCGTTCTAGCACTTCCAGCAACTCGGTAGACCCTTTGATGATGCGCCCCGCAAATGGCTTGATCATACGTGCCATCCGCGCTTCGCCCATGTTCAAAAAGTGGCTGGCATACCATTTGAATGTGTCGGGCATTGTCAGCAAGCGAATCGTCTCGCCTGTTGGTGCAGCATCGACCACGACCACATCAAATTTGCCGTCTTTCGCTTGCTTGTTGATGTGTAGCAAGCTGACAATTTCATCCATGCCGGGGAAAGAGGACAGTTCATCGGCGACCACGCGATTGATCGAACCACTCGAAATAATGCTGGACGCGAACCCTTGAATATCGGCCCAATACCGATGAATGTCAGCGACAACGCTGATCTCTTGCGCCCATAAATTAGGGGAAACTTCTTTCGGGGTGCTTTCCAGTTCTGTGCCAAGTGAGTCGGCGAGGCTGTGTGCGATGTCGGTGCTGGCGATGAGGGTACGATAACCCAATTGAGCGCAGCGTAATGCTGTCGCTGCTGATGTGGTTGTTTTGCCAACGCCGCCTTTGCCCAGATAGAGAATAATACGCATCGATGTGTTTCTCCGAATTTGCTTGCTCGTGAATCGGCCGTCGGCCGACTCGAACGATGTTTGATTGCTATTTTCAACTTATACGCTAGTTGATACCAATACGTTGCAGTCTGTCCGTAAGAATAGCATAAGTTGTGGGGTAACGGGTGCATACTCAGCGACTGATCATGCAACATTCCTATACTTCTACTTCTCCCCAAAATCACATGGGCAAAAAAAGAGCCATCGTGTGTTGATGGCTTTTCTAATTGGTCGGGCTGGCCAGATTTGAACTGACGACCTCTTCGACCCGAACGAAGCGCGCTACCAAGCTGCGCTACAGCCCGTTTGAATATGCTCAAATTATAGAAGATGGTTGATACAATTGCAATTTGGTCAACCCCGTCGATCTGTCAGTCATCCAGCGCGATCACGGCCGCAAATCGCCCCGTCTGCCCCTTTTCTGCACGATGGCTAAAAAAGAGATCGGTGCGGCTGGCGGTGCAGAACGCGGGCATTTCTACTTGCTTCACGTCTGCCTCATACAGCCCGATGTGATTGGCCAGCGCGAGATTAAAGTACGGCCGTCCCACACGTTGCCCGTCGTCATCTACCCGATAGCTCAACAAGCGATCTACCCACTTCGGGAACACCCGATGCACCTCCGAGATCACAGGTTCATCCACTTCGTAATGGCTAGCGCTGATGCACGGGCCAAGACCGGCCAGCATATCGGCCGGACGGCTGCCAAATTCGCGCACCATCGCCGCCACCAGCGCACCGGGCAGATTGGCGATTGCGCCCCGCCACCCAGCATGGCCTAGCCCGATTGCTTTGTTCACCGGATCGTACAAAAAGATGCTGCCACAATCAGCGTAATTCATCGTCAATCCGCACCCCGGTTCGTTGGTGATCAGCCCATCGCAAGCGGGGATCACGGTGCCGTGCGCGGCCGTTCCCACCCGCACGACCCGGTTGCCATGCTCCAGATGGGCGTGTACCAGTTGCGCGGCCGTGCGGCCGAACACACCATACCCGCGCCGTTGGTTTTCCTGCACGGCCGTTACATCATCATCCCGATAACTGGACATATTGAGGCTGGCGTATGGCGCGGCCGATACCCCACCCTGTCGCGCCAAAACACCATGCGCGACCCCTTCAATCCCTGCAAAACGATCAAACTCTGTCCACACGAAACCATTCTGTTCAACTAACTTCATGCTTTATAGTTTACTCTTTACGCAAGCGATAGGGTAAATGACATCATGGTTGCCCCGATCAAGTATGAAATAATCGTTCATGCGAGCCTGTGCTATTTGGACTTGCCAGATACACGGTGATTATCTTGCTAAAGTTGTGCTAAATCGACAAGCCAATAGCGTGTTGCTTTGCGTTGGCCCGTCCGTACCAAAATCCCTTTGGCGACCAAATCATTCAGATCACGATTGGCTGTCGCTGGGGACGTTTTGGTGATACTGATATAGTTTTTGACGCTGACCCCGCCCGTAAACCCTTTTAGATTCTCTTGAAAAATACGGCGTAACAGCTTTTGCTGTCTCGTATTTAACACGCTTTCGTAGCGTTCAAAAAAGTGCGCTTTTTGAATAAATAGCTCGATGGAGGCTATTGTGAACTGTTGAGCTTCGATAATAGTTTGGCAAAAGTAGTGTAGCCAGCCTGTTAACTCGTTGCTTTTGTTGACTGTTTCAAATGCCGCGTAATAAGCGCGTCTGGCATGGAGCATCGTTTGAGAAACAGCAATAAATGTCGGTTGTCCCAACGATTGTGCCAAACATTTTTCGACCAAGGCACGGCCGATCCTGCCATTTCCATCCTCAAATGGGTGAATCAGTTCAAAATAAGCGTGAACGATTCCTGCTCGGATCAGAGGAGATAACTGCTTGCTTCTTGTGTTGAACCAGTCGATGAAAATGTCCATTTCACCCTGTACCGCCTCCGACGGTGGGGCTTGGTAATGCACGGTTGTCTTGCCGATATGTCCCGATACCAGTTGCATCGGTTCGTTGTGAAACCGATACGTCCCAATCGCTTCCAAATCTGTACGGCCGTTCATCAACATTTGATGCCATGCAAAAAGCATATTGTGTGATAAGGGCGCATCAAAATGACGGTACAGATCAACCATCATTTGCGCGATTCCGTTTTCTCGCGGCCGATTTTTGTCGATGGCCGCCTTCAAGTTGAAATAGCGTTGGATCGATGACTGTACACTGGCACGATCTAATATCTCCCCCTCAATTTCTGCCGTGCCTAACGCTTCATCAGATAGAAGTGTGATTTTTATTTGCTCTTTTTCAGCCTGAGAAAGCGCTTTCTGAATCCCCACTGCCACACCGGAAAAATGTAAAAACTGCGCCTCAAACCCCGCTAATTGTGCAGCATCAAAAGAAAAATCGCGCCAGTCGCTTTGTTGCCAAGAATAAAGATTAGTCATTGTTTGATAGATAAAAGCTCGTTTTATCCATCATAATAGCATGTTTTGTGATAGATAAAAGTTTGATTTATCTATCAGACGTACATTTTCATCGCTCAAAAATCTCTTTCAGGCGATTATGGTCTGCTTTGGGCAATGCTCGGCCGGTATTCTTTCGTGCAATTTTTTAGCTCACTCACTGAGGAAACTGCGAGGATTAGCTACTACCGTCATGCCTATACGCACGGGATTTCATTAAACATATCTCGATGAAACGAGCAGATCAATTCCAACTAAACTCTGATATGGTGCATTGTGTAGAGAATGTTACCATAGACAGTATGTTGAATCGCACCCGTATGTCCCACGTCGATGCTGCTTGGCTTCATGCTGAGAACCCTAGAAATCTAGTGGTGATCCATGCGCTGTTGCAATTTGCAGAGCCGGTTGTGCTAGAAAATCTGTATGCAGTGCTGCAAACGCGGCTGGTTGATCCGTTTCCGCGCTTTCGGCGGCGTGTCGAATGGAACACGCGCTCTGGCAAGGCGTGGTGGGTTGACATGCCAGACTTTGATGTGCGTGAACATGTGGTGCAAGAGATGCTGACAGAGCCGATTGAAGCGTATGTCGGCCGGATGATGAGCGTCCCGATAGATTTCACACGCTCCCCCTGGCAACTGCGTGTATTGACGCTGCCAGACGGCTCATCCTCGATCTTCGTGCGCGTTCATCATGTAATGGGGGATGGCATTGCGCTTGTTCGCACCCTTTTTTCGATGACAGATGGCGGCGAATATATTCAGGTGTTGAAGCAGCCGGACGCTGGCAAGTCACGGCGCAAAATGCTGATGATGGGATTGCGCGGCATCGGAACACTGCTTGGGTTGGTGTTCAAGTTGCCCGATACGGCGAACATTTACAAAGGGCAGATCAATTTGCCCAAAAAGGCGGCGTGGAGTCGGCCGATTGCGATGAGCGATGTTAGCGTGCTGCGCCAAAAGACGGGCGGCACGGTCAACGATGTGTTGCTGACCGCGTTGGGTGGTGCGTTACGCGATTATCAGATTGCACGCACTGGCACAGCGACCGAATTTCGGGCGACGATTCCGGTCAATTTACGGCCGCTCGACGGGCCGATCAAGTTGGGCAACAAATTTGGCTTGCTCTTTTTGACATTGCCACTAGAGATCGCTGACCGTACCGAGCGCATGGCCGAACTGAAACGGCGCATGGATATTTTGAAACGCTCGGCCGAGCCGATCATCACCTACGGCTTGCTCAACTTCTTTGGTTACAATCCGCCGCCCATCATTCGACTCTACTTTCGCCTGTTCTCGATGAAAGCGACGGCCGTGATGACCAACGTTCCCGGCCCCACCAACCAAGTGACATTTGCGGGAACACCGATGGACGCGTTTATGTTCTGGGTGCCACAACCGGCCGGGTTGGGGCTGGGCATCAGCATTCTCAGCTACAATGGCGAAGTGCGTATCGGCATTGCCACCGATGCCGCACTTGTCCCCGATCCGCAGACGATTATCGACACGCTACATGTCGAAATAAACGAAATGCTGGACGACGCACGTTAATCGTTATCGCTGATTAACCCAATCTCTTGTATGATAGGTGTCAAAACAGCGACTAAGATTATTTACCTGAAGAGAAATAGTTTGATTTTATGGATACACTTGAATTTACGAACGTACTTGTTGATGCCGCACTAGATAAGAAAGGAAGCGATGTACTGCTGCTCGATATGCAAGAGCAGGTGCTTTTTGCCGACTACTTTCTGATTGTAAACGCTGATAGCGACCCCCAGATGCGAGCGATCATCAAAAATTTGGTGGACGAGGCGCGATTGGTGAAGGAACGGCCGCTCCACATTGAAGGCAGCGATCTAAGCGGGTGGTATCTGCTCGATTTTGGTGCTGTCATCGTGCATGTCTTTTCGCCAGACCGCCGCGAATTTTATAATTTAGAAGAGTTGTGGCAAGATGCCCGCGTTGTGTTGAGAATGCAGTAGTAGATCGTGCTTTTTTCAGATTGTTTGTTCGTGTAGCTGTTTTTTGATACAATCTTGTTGTGAAAGTAAAACAAATCATTCTGCTCATTTTTGTGGGCTTGTTTGTTTGGGTCGTGTGGCTACTCGGTACAGGTGAGTCGGCCGACGCGCAATCTGTTGCTTTCAACCATCATTTTCCCTGGACGGCCGGAATCAGTGCCGAGATCATCGCCATCGACGAATGCCGCGAATATGGCTGCAACGTCAAAACCCACGCCAATCAAATCGACTTCGGGATTCAAGCCAATACATCAGGCGAAGTCGTCGCCTCCAAAGCGGGGACAGTCGCCTTTGTCAAAGAGAGCAGCTACATCGGCGGCTGCGATTATAATTTGTGGCAATACGCCAACATGGTTGTGCTGTGGCATGAGTTTGGCGAGTATTCTTGGTATG
This sequence comes from uncultured Anaerolineae bacterium, assembly GCA_937949915.1. Classification (GTDB taxonomy): domain Bacteria; phylum Chloroflexota; class Anaerolineae; order Promineifilales; family Promineifilaceae; genus CALECP01. The sequence continues at coordinate 936 of CALECP010000392.1, read as the reverse complement.
TGCATCTTGCGCCAGAGAGTGTGCCTGTCTATGTGGGGCAACAAGTAGAAGCGGGGACGGTACTTGGAACGGTAGGGATGACCGGCAATACGTGTTCGCCCCATTTGCATTACATGGTGACACGCGATCATTGGGCGTGGACAGACCCAGACGATGCATCGAAAGCACCGTGGGCAACTGAGATTCGGCCGACCAATTTTGTCGAAGTGCCGTGGGAACACCTCTACTCTGATGCCACTTATCTATCGCAAAACGATCCCATCACATCTGAAAATCAATGGCAAAAAGTGCGTCTATGGAGTGACCAAGAGTACGATGGAATCGTGTTGTGGGAAGGGGATGCTGGCTTTAACAATGGGCCCGACGGGCTGGGGTACGCGCTTGAATTGCCAGATGGCTGGAGCGCGATCACGTATGCGTATGACAACCGATGGGGCGGCGGCACGTGTGTGCGTAGCACTGTTCCCAATCTCGAATGGATCGGCTGGCAGAATGCGATTCGGTCGATTGACGTATTTGACTACAACATTTGCGGTGAATAAACAGCCGCACCCCTCACATCATTTTTTTTATTACTTTTTCATCGTTGCATCATCGCTGGCACACCGGGCAAAAATGGGTGCTGCGCTGCGCTAACTTGATGCGGACAATCGGCGTACCGCACGTATAACACGGGAATCCGGTGCGCCGAAACACAGCGACCGCATTCTGCATATCCCCTTTTTTGCCATCTGGTTTCACATAGTCGCCCACGCTTGCCCCCTCTCGTTCGATGCCCATAGCCAACACATGCCGGATCGCGCCATGCAGCCGCACGATCTCATCGTCGGTCAGCGTATCGGCCGTGCGTTCCGGCGCGATCTTGGCCATAAAAAGAGCTTCGTCTGCATAGATATTGCCCACCCCCGCCACAAATTGTTGGTTGAGCAAAAGCGG
>CALECP010000391.1 GCA_937949915.1 uncultured Anaerolineae bacterium | reverse complement strand
TACCCTCAGAGTATGCGCCGCCTCCTCAAGTGGGGGGTCGATGGCATTATTACAGATTATCCTGATAGAATGTTGGCACTGACGCGCCCTGAACCTTACTTTTGAATGACCCTTATGATGATGATTAACAGTATTGCCCCTATTCGCATCTGCGACAATGGGGGCTGGACAGACACATGGTTTGCTGAATATGGCTCTATTTTTAACATGGCGGTCACGCCGTATGCTGAGGTACAGATTGCACTTGTGCCGTTTGTCGGGCAGGCAGACCGGGTGTGGTTGTCGGCCGAAAATTATGGGGATGCGTACCCGATTGACCCGACCAGCACCGCGTGGAAAAAGCACCCATTGCTAGAGGCGGCCGTGCATCTGATGGGCGTTCCTGATGATGTTGCTTGCCGTATCACCGTTTACTCCGATGCACCGGGCGGGGCATCGACGGGTACATCGGCGGCCGTGACTGTTGCGCTCATCGCCGCGCTCGACCGTCTGACACCGGGACAACTGACCGCGCACCAAATCGCCCATTTAGCACACCGCGTAGAGAGCGATTTGCTCGGTTTGCAGAGCGGCATTCAGGATCAATTGTGTTCGGCGTATGGGGGCATCAATTACATTGATATGCAAGCGTATCCGTATGGCAGTGTGTCGCCCATTCATTTGGATAATGCGGTATGGCGAGAGCTAGAGCAACGGCTTGTGTTGGTCTATTTGGGTAATTCGCATCAGTCGTCGCAGGTACATGAGATGGTGATTCGAGAGCTGGAAGCGGCCGGGGCGCACGACGGCCGGATAGAAGCGTTGCGTCAAACGGCCGGACAGGCGCGGGATGCGTTGCTGGCGGCCGATTTTCCTGCTTTTGGCGCAACGATGATCGCTAACACGGCCGCACAAGCTGCCCTCCATCCTGATTTGGTCAGTCCGGCCGCGCATCGCATCATCGACATTGCGCGGCAACATGCGGCCGTGGGTTGGAAGGTCAATGGTGCCGGTGGTAATGGCGGATCACTCACATTGCTATGCGGTACAAATCGGCAACAAAAACGCGCCATGATCGCGGCTATCAAAGCGGCCGATCCCCTGTTTCAGATATTGCCTATCACACTCAGTGAGCGCGGTGTGCAAACATGGATCACACCCTAACCGGCGAGCTCAAACGAAAATTCACTGCCTTCCCCCACCGTGCTTACCAGATCGATTGTGCCACCCATCGCTTCGATGATTTGCTGGCAAGTGGTTAGTCCTAACCCAATGCCCGCTGCCAAACGACTATCTGTCCCCACTTGCTCAAAGGGGGCAAAAATACGCTTATGATCACTCTCTGCAATACCATCACCACTATCGCGTACAGCGAAACGCACGCTATTGTTATCATCACGACAAGTCACTGTTAATGTGATCGCTCCTTCATCAGTCGCATGGAAAGCGTTGTTGGTCAGTTCGAGCAAAACGTACTCAAGTCGCTTTTTGTCTGTCAGAAATGTTGCAGGTAAATTGTCATCTGTAACAATTTCAAATTGAATGGGCTTGATACCGTAGAGGGCTGACAGTGTTGTCTGTACTTGATAGAGTAATTGCCGTAAATCGATCTGTTCGAGGGTAAGGTCTAATGGTTGCACGGCTAATTTGCCAAAATCAAGCAGACGTTCGATCAATGTCCGCAAATAGATACTGTTTTCGTGGATGGTGCTGAGATAACGGCTAATTTTTGCATCTGATTTATATTGGCTCTGCAAAAGATCGATGTATAGCAAGATAGATGTGAGCGGTGTACGCAATTCGTGGCTGATTTGATTGAGGAATTTTGATTTGGCGTGGTTGGCTACCTCGGCCGCTTCTTTGGCTTTTAGTAATTCGGCCGTTTGTTGGGTGACTAGCGTATGCAAATGGTGAGTCAGTATGTAATTTTTGAGATGGACAATCACTCGTGCAAATAACTCTTCTTGTTGGATTGGCTTGGTGACATAATCGACTGCTCCAGAAGTAAACCCCCTGAGTTTGTTCTCTTTATCGTTGAATGCGGTCATGAAAATGATCGGAATATCGGCCGTATCTTTGTTTGCTTTTAGTTGCCGACATGTCTCAAAACCGTCGATGCCACCGGGCATTTGCACATCGAGCAAGATCAAATGTGGCTTTGCCCGTCCGATGCTTCTTATCGCTGCTTCGCCACTGCGGGCAATGCGTGTGCCAAAATGTAAGCTATCCAAGTATTCGATGATCACCTCTAAATTGGTAGGGTTATCATCGACGATCATCAGCTCATAATCGGCCGGATCGATCTCAAATTCAGGTGTGTCCATGTTCTATTCATTCCTTGTTTTCTATACAAACCGCTAATAGTTCGATCAATGCCTCATCTTCATAGGTACTGGCTAATTGCTTTACTTGGTTGATCAATGGTTGCCGCATAGGATCATGGGCGAATGAGTCTGCTAAACGTGAAACACCCTTGAGATCACCGATAGAGGCGATGTCGTACAATGCTTTTAGGTCAACAAGAGTAAAAGGTGCGGCTAATTCGGCCGTTTCTTGCATGGCGGCCGTTTCTACTTCATCTGCCTGCTGATACACCCAAGACACCTGCAAATGCATCCCAATTGAATCGAGCAATTGAGAAACATTGATCGGTTTGGGATGAAACGCATCATATCCCATCGTCAGTGCATGATTACCCGACCGCTCTTCTGTGCTGGCCGACACCGCCAATGCAGGGATATGTGCAAAGTGAGCATGCTCGCGCAATTGTTGCACCATCTCATACCCATTCATGCGCGGCATTACCAAGTCTGAAATGATGATGTCTGGGATAAAGGTCTCCATTTTCGCCAGGGCTTCATAACCATTTTCAGCTTCTTCTACAATAAATTTCAAATTTGTGAGCAATCTCATCAAAACCTCACGGTTGACTGGGTTATCATCCACCACCAATGCAGACAATGGACTCCCCTTATAGCCGATGCGATGCTCATCAGTATTACCATGTACCGTTTCATCCATTTCGACGATACGCTGCGTTATGTCAAACCAGAATTGACTCCCTTGCCCGGCCGTGCTTTTCACCTGCAACCGACTCCCCATCTGGGCTACGATCTGCTGACTGATCGCCAACCCCAACCCCGTCCCATCGCTGCGACTACGCCAATCACCCACTTGCTCAAACGCTCTGAAAATTTTATTCAAATGCTCTGGCACAATCCCGACACCCGTATCGCTTACCTCAAAACGAAGCGTTGCTTCCGTTTCTGTCATATCGAGCGGATACACATGCAGTGTCACCGAACCAGACGATGTAAATTTGATCGCATTGCCCAGTAAATTCAATAATACTTGTCGCAAGCGCGTCTGGTCAGCGAGGATGCCCGATGGCAAATCCGATGCCCAGCGATTGACGAATTGCAGCCCTTTCTCGTGAGCGCGTCCCATCATAATGTCGCCTACTTCCTCGATAAATGATGCGAGGTGGAAGGGTGTATCGTGTAGGTCGAGTTTGTTTGCTTCTATTTTGGCAATGTCCAATATATCGTTGATCAATGAGAGCAAATGCTCGCCGCTTTGGTGCATCACGTCTATCGCTTGTCGATGGTCATCGACAAGCGTAGGATCGCGTTGCAAAATTTGTGTATAACCCAAAATGCCATTAAGCGGGGTGCGTAACTCATGGCTCATGTTCGATAAAAACTCGCTTTTCGCTTTGTTCGCTTTTTCGGCCGCGTCCTTCGCCATCTCTAGCTGGGCTTGTGTACGTTTGCGCTCTGTTAAATCAAACATACTCGTCAAAATCACCTCTTCCCCCCCATATTCAATAGGGCGCATAGACATGCTTGCCCAGAAAGGTGTCCCATCAGACCGAATACATCTTGTCTCATGATCAGACAAATGCCCGTCGCGTCGCAAAATTTCTAGCACTTCGGCACGATCTGCGGGATCGTAATAAGTTGACAGAGCATGATCATTATCAACATGATCGGGTGTAACATTGAACATCTGCTGGTACGCTTGATTGATATATAAAAACGAACCATCATAACGTGAGATGCAGATCGAGATTGGCTGGTATTCAAGAATGTCTCGCTGGTTATCTGCACTTTCTTTTAAAGCAGTTTGCACCAACCTTTTTTCAGTAATATCAACTAACATCGCCTGATGAAACTCGACCTCGCCTTCCTCATTACGTTCTACAGAGGAGAGGTCTGTTATCCAACGTACCTTTCCATTACCTGTGATGATACGATACTCAATTTCAAATTCATCTATATCCAATAACGCTTTATTGATAACCTTCTGGCGGACACTATCAACATCATCGGGATGTATGATGTCCAATGTGAAGCTAATCGCATTGCTAACCAGCTCTTCGGCCGAATAGCCCAATTGCGACACATTTTTTGATGCGTATACGATGCGCCAATCGCTGCGCCGCCATCGAATAAGCATGATCGGGCTGCGCTCGATCATCTTGTTCGCCAGCGCGAGTCGTTCGTCTGCCATACGGCGATCTGTAATATCTTTCACAAAAGAAAATAGATATTTTTCATCACCATATTGAGAATAATTGCTGCTGATCTCAACCGGCACAATACGGCCGTCTTTGCACAGATACTCCGCTTCATATTGTCGTACTCGTTGAGTATCGCGTTGTTTAAGATAATTTTCCCATGACGATGATCTGAGTTTTACATGAATATCAAAGATCGGCATCGACATCAGCTCATCATGGCTGTATCCCGTTAATTTGCTTGCCGCTTTATTCGCATACGCGATGCTGCCATCTGGGCGTATCCATATAAAGGCTTCGTTTGCGCTTTCAATTGAGTAGCGCATGATCTCCAACGATTGCTCGATCTCTTTGCGGTCTGTAATGTCAATAATAATGCTGTAGATAAAAAGCAATTCGCCCTGTTCATCTCTCTCAATGATACTGCGATCTTCTATCCAGCGAACTTGATTATCGGCCGTTACAATACGGTACTCTTTGACGTTTTCAACATCCGGCCGATTTTGGTAAGCGGCTAACTCTTTTTCTGGAATAGTTAGATCGACCGGATAAACAATATCAAGAAAATCGCGCTCCCCAGCCATAAATTGCACTGCCGAATAGCCAAACTGGGCGATGTTATTGCTGACAAAATGCAGTGGAAAACCGTCAGATGCCTGCCACTGGATCAACACGGCCGCGCTATGATTGATCGCCCGGTTGATATGATGCGATTGCTCGACTAACTTGTGATTATTGATCGTTGCCGCCAACAAAAAAGAAAGCTGCTCCAACAGCGTCACATCATCTTCATCAAACGCATTCTCATGCTTGGAAGAAACCCCCAATCCACCCAACACCGTATCCCCCACAATCAACGGCGCAAGCATACTCGTTTTCAGCCCTCCATCTCGCATCGCCTTCGCATCTACAAATTGTACATCTGACGCTTGCTTCACAATGATCTTTTTTTCTTGAATCGCATGATCCATCATCGTGTTTGCCAATGGCCAAACCTCGCCTTGCTGCACAGTACCATCACCACCCCGATAAGCCACTACGCGCACATGCTCCCCATCCGGTTCTAGCAACGTCACGCCAATGCGGTCTACCGACACAATATCATCGATCTTATCAAACAAAGTTTGGTAAATACTAATAGAATCAGTCGCCTGCAACAAGGCATAACTTAAATTATTTAGTCGTTCTATGCGTATAGAAAACCACGACTCTCTGGCCAATGATTCAACAAGGATCGTTTCATTCACCTTGCGGTCTGTAATGTCTATCAATACGCCTTGTAAATACGTCGCCCGTCCCACCTCATCGCGCTCGATCACAATCCGATCTTCTATCCAGCGTGCCTCACCATCGGTCGTCACTATCCGATACTCAAACGAGTATTCATTCGCATCATTGACCACCATCCATTTCAGTTTTTCTGCAATCTCCTCAAAATCATCTGGGTGGACAATATCTGCTAATTTAGTTTG
>CALECP010000390.1 GCA_937949915.1 uncultured Anaerolineae bacterium | reverse complement strand
TCGGCGTTTTGGTATCCTGGCACGTACAGTGAATATGAAGAAGACCGCAGGAAACGCCTGGGCAGTGCGGCTGATCGACCGAGCGCTATTAGTTATCGAAAACTGAGACGGGATTAGTAATTTGAGAAAAGAAAAATCTTGAAGATTTTTCTTTTCTTAGAGCAACTGATCAACCGTAATCATATTGTTCAGCATCGCTTTTAGCGTGTCGGCAAGCTCGTCGGGGGCTTGCCGCTTGCCCGTTTTCACCCAGTGGGTCACGATAGCGATCAGCACATTGAAGCGCACCTCAGCCACATAGGCCGCATAGACTTCATCAACCTGCATTTGTCGCGCAAATTGTGCCTGCAAGGGCTGCGAACGCTTGCGAAACGCAGCCTGCATAATGCCGATGCGGTCTGCTTTGAGCAGTTGGTCAATGATGCTTGAGTGTAGATAAAAGTAGCGCAGCATGGGCTTGAGCAAGGCCCATGGATCTACCGTTTTTTGTTCCTGTCGATAAACGGCGATGTACCTCACCATCTCATCAAAAACCTGATCGCAGCGCATGCGCAAAATATCGTCGATTTCGTCAAAGTTGCGGTAGAAGGTTGATCGGCCGACATCGGCCTGGCGGATGATGTCGCTGACTTTGATGGTGTCATAGGGCTGGTCATTCATCAAAGTGACCAGTGCATTGTAGATGGTTTCGGCCGAACGCTGCGCCCGCTGATCCTGCTTTATGTGGTACAAAATTGCGTCTCCTGTCCCATATCTCTTTTCAGCTGTTGCATTAATTCCACTGCAAACTAGCATACTCAACAAGCATATACGGCACAAGTGTTTCTTATATGCGGGCATATTGCGTGAAATAGCGAAAAAGGAGAGAGACATGGACATTATCAAAACAAACAACATCCCATTCTGGGTCACGCTTATTGCAATTATTCTGGGGCTATTTTGTTTCGCTGGCGGCGTGATGGGGTTAATCGACCCAACAAGCGTTACTGATTATGCATCAGGCGCAGACAATCTCGCCTCAGCATGGGCAGGGCGGATGGCGGGGACAGGCGCAGCGCTGCTTGTAGCCGTTTGGTTACGTAGCGCGGGCGCATACGCAGTCGCATTTGCGGCGTCCATTTTTCGCGAATTGGGCGACCTTGTTGCTGCACTTTCGGGTACGGCCGAAGGGTTTCCACTGCCTGTGGTTGCGATTGTGTTATTGATTGACATTGCTGCCTTTGTGATGGCGCTTCAGGCAAGCCGTAAAGCATAGCAATGCCAATATTAGGATTGGTCGCCGTCATTCGTTCGGCTCGTCATCTTGCGCAGGTGCTTTGGCGCAAAGAGGCGTTTCGTGGCTTGCTCTGGGTAACCGTATTGACCATATTTATCGGCACGTGGTTCTTCAAACAGTTTGAACCAACCATCACCTCCTGGGTTGACGCCTACTACTTCACCGTCATCACGCTGACCACCATCGGCTACGGCGACATGGGGCCGACTATTCCGCTTACCCGCATCTTTACAACTTTCTATGTTTTTGCGGGACTGGGCATTATTGCGGGTTTGATCGGCATCGTTGGCGAAGCTGTCATCGAAGATGCGACACAACGCGCAGAGGAAAAAACGAATGAGTAATATTTCAAAACTGCTCGGCATTGCCAATAGCCTTATACAAATTCAGGATGTTCGTCGTGCAATGCACAATTGCGTGCTCCCGCTTCTCACGATCCTGATAATCAGCGGGTGTTCAAGTCAACAAGTAGACCCCTTTGAACTAACAAGCCAAATCGACTATCACGATGGCTACTGGGTAACGAAGGTTGATATAACAGACAACCCCGTTTCGATCACCGTCATCAACGATATGCACATTGACGCGGCGACAAACAGTGTCACGGTATTTGCGCAGAGCAAAGCGTTGGGTCAAATCATCGCGCCACCACAAGTTGGGCCCGGCCAATGTACCGAAGGCCGCGATGGTGAGACAGTCTGCTTCCATCCCGACGCGGTTTATCTCAACGGCAGTGGTGAAAAGTTGATGGAAGCAGATGGCACAGGCGAATGGTGGGTCGAACACGCCTGGATTCTTGGCGGTGAAGGATACGACAACTGCGAACTACGGCCGCAAGAAAGTTATGACGACTGCATCTGGGTAGACGGTATTCTGCTCGATGATGGATTAACGATGAAAGTCGGTGGCATTTTAGATGCCGAAACAGGTGCGTGGTTCGGCAATCACCGCACCCCTGAGTTTCATGATGATGGCACTGTTACCTATAAGGTGACGCGGCTCTCACCCACAAATCTTGATTCAAACGCTGGCGAGATTGATCTGACACTAAAAGCTGATTTTGTGCTGGAATGGACGTGTGAGGAAGAAGTCAGCGCGTTCGACAATCGTGCCCGTGAATGTCCAAAAGTAGAAAAGTAAAGAGGGAACCTGATGATCGAAAAACTATTTCCTCAATCGGCCGACAACCAGTATCACGGACACAAGCTGGGAAAATGGCTGTTGATGTTTTACACCGTGAAATCATTTGTAGCTGGCTCAATACATATGTTTGCGACCGATGGCGGCGCACAGAGCATCGCGTCTATTACCCTCGATCAATTCTCTCAAGGCGCGGCCGATTCCGTCGTAACCATATTTGGACTATGGGGGATGGAGCAGGTCGTGATCGGCTTCATCTCGGCCGTGATTTTATGGCGGTACAAATCGTTAATTCCGTTTATGGCACTGGTCTATGCGATTGAATATATCGGCCGCTTTGCTTCCCACTGGTATACACCGGGAGTGACAACCGTTCATACGCCGCCGGGGGCAGTGGCGGATTACATTCTGGTGCCACTGACACTGCTCATGCTGGTGTTGTCTCTGCGCGAAACCAAGTAATCGCCTCTTAGAACAGAATTGAAGTTAGCTGTCTCGGCCGGAAATCCGGCCGAGATTGAGCTAGTTTGGTTGGGGTGTTGAACTCAGCCGCTAGAACAGTTAAGTTAACATCTATGCTTGCCGTTTCTTCATATTTTCTTAACAACTTTTTCTTAAAATATCTGTCCAAATCACATTTACAAGAGACATTATCGGAAATACCTGAAATTCACGGGGTGCGAAAACAATTTTCGGTAGTGTCTAAGGGATATTTGAATGAAACAGTTACATATTTTTCTCATTTTGGTATTGGCCGCAATGCTAGTCGCATGCTCCATTGCGGCCGAAGACATCACCACTTCTGCGACTGGAAACGTTATCACAGATATAAAAGCACAAGGTACAGGGAGGGTTGCCCCATTTGATGGTGTTGTAGATACAGAATCTGACCTCGCTGATTTGCTGAAATCAGCGTGGGGCGATGGTTCTTTGGATCTGCATCGCGGTCATGATGAAATACGAACTGTCCTTGAGGCTTATCTGGGCATCTCCCACGATGAAATGCACGTATTGATGGAAGAAAAGGGGCTTAATCTCGCTGGGGTCTGCGAGCATTTTGGATTTGATCCAGAGAACTTAGTTGAGACTTTAACCGCAAGTTTTGCCCCATTTATCGAGGAAGGAATAGAGAATGGGGTTATTTCTGGTGATGAAGTCGAGATATGGACTGAACGAGTAAGAATAGAATTTAGCAATCGCGTTTACTGGCAAGGAGAATGATCGGGCGACCTTGTGTTAATTAAAACGGGATCAAACCAAGTAGCGGTAACAAAAATTTATGCCTATATTCGGATTATTCGCTATCGTCCGTTCGGCCGGGCACCTCGGCCGGATTTTGTGGCGCAAAGAGGCGTTTCGTGGCTTGCTTTGGGTGACGGCTGTCACTATTGTTGCTGATGATATATGGGGGAGATCGGCTACAGGTAACATCATGGCAATATCGTAAATGCGGTGGTGTGAGTCGGCCG
>CALECP010000389.1 GCA_937949915.1 uncultured Anaerolineae bacterium | reverse complement strand
GTGTCGATAATCTCGATGAAGCCATTGAACATTATATGCAGTCTCGCATATATGCCTTGGAATGCAATGATACGAAAAGAAAAATGGCAACTAATCTCTATTTAGGTCAGGTTTACACCGCTAAGAACAATTATGAAGAGGCATTTAGATATTATTATGAGGCACTTAATATGGCGCAAGAGGATGATGATAACCAATCTGAGGCGGGCATTCATATTGAGCTAGGTGCATGTTTGTATAAATCAACCAGAGTAGATGAAGCGATTCCTTACCTTAATCGCGCTTATCAATATGGGCATGAAACAAATAATGATTATATGCTGAGTCTTGTGTTAGGGCATTTGACACATGCTCATATTATGAGGGATGAGATTGAGTTTGCAGTTAACTATTATAAAGAGTTATGTGTTTTGGGGGAAAAAGTGGGGCATCGAGAAAGCTCGAACTTTGAATTTTTGTTGGACTTAGTTCGTAAAGATTATCCTTTTATTGAAGAGGATATTAATGAGCGACAGTTTAGAGGCTTGTTGTATCTACAAGAGCATAAGATGATGAAGCGGCAGCAGTATGTCGCGTTGAGTGAGGTTGGGACGAGTACGGCAACGCAAGATTTGAATCAACTGGTCGAGATGGGGTGGTGTGAGAGGCACGGCCGCGGCCGGGGTGTACGCTATATGTGGATACCCCGTGAGAAAGAACCCGAAAAGGATGCGTTACAAGCAGAGACCGGATGAGTAGCATGTAATGCAAACGGGGATGTTGCCGCGTTTGTATTGCCTGACAATTGTTATTGTGAAAAATTTCACATTGACAGGTGCGGCGGGATGGTTTATCCTGTTAGTGAAATAATTCACAACTTAAATCTTGATGGAGGTAAAACCATGAACCAAACAACGAACGCACGGCCGAAAATCGCTATCATTGGCGCAGGGTTTGGTGGGCTGTGGGCAGCACGCAAGCTGGCCGCGGCCGATGTAGACGTAACGCTGATCGACCGCAACAACTATCATGTGTTTTTGCCTCTGCTGTACCAAGTCGCCGCGGCCGAAATCGAGCCAGAGCAAATCGCCTACCCAGTGCGCTCCATTTTGCGCCAGCACCCCAATGTCAACTTTATGATGGCAGAGGTGACAGGCGTTGATTTTGCAGACAAAACAGTCCAGACCAGCGTCAATGATGTGCAGTATGATTGTTTGATTATGGCGATGGGCAGTCGGCAACACTTTTTCAATGTACCGGGCGCGGCCGCACACGCGATTGCCCTGAAAACAGTCAACGATGCCACCGCGATCCGCCACAAGATATTGAGCTATTTTGAGCTGGCGGTAAATGAACCGGATGCCGCCAAGCGACGGGCGTTGCTCACCTTTGCGATTGTGGGCGGCGGCCCGGCCGGGGTCGAGTTCGCTGGCGCGTTGCGCGAGTTGATCAACCGGCCGATGCAGCGCGACTATCCGCGCCTCGACTTTGCTGATGTGCGCGTCATTTTGATCGAAGCAACAGATGAAATCCTGAATGCGTACACCGATAAGCAAAGCGACTATGCACTCGGCCGGATGCACGATATGGGCGTGGAAGTGATGCTCAATACACGGGTCGATGAAGTGTTTGCCGACGGGGTGCAGTTGAGTGATGGCACATGGTTGCCCACCCACACAGTGGTGTGGACGGCCGGGGTAGAAGGCGAAACGCTGCCTGCTGGCTGGGAAGTAGAAACGAAGGGGTTGGGGCAGGTCGATGTGTTGCCCACATTGCAGACGACAACCAACGATGATGTATTTGCCATTGGCGACATGGCGTATGTGGAAGCAGGCGGCCGCCCGATACCGATGGTCGCCCAGAAAGCGATGCAAGAAGGGGAACACGCGGCCGTCAACGTGCTGCATCTTGTCAATGGCACTGCGCCCACCCCATTTGTGTACAAAGATTTGGGTATGATGGCGACTATCGGCCGGAATAGCGCGATTGCCAGCTTCGGCCGTTTCCACCTAACCGGGTTCATCGCGTGGCTGATGTGGCTCGTTATTCACATCGTCAATTTGATCGGCTTCCGCAACCGGCTTGTCGTTCTCATCAATTGGGCATGGGATTACTTCTTCTTTGAGCGTGTAGCACGATTGATCTTGACGAAAGAAGGAACACGACAATAGTGATTAGCCTCGGTAGGGACACGATGAATCGAAAAATGCCCACCTGCGTTTATAAGCGTGTTCCTCATGTTATACTGTGCGTATTATGAACATTACGTTGCAAATTCCGTCCCACATCGCCCATGCGATCCATTTGCCCCGACCTGTTGATGAGCAACTGTTGATGGTCGAATTTGCCGTTGCTCTCTATGCACAAGGCATGTTGTCGTTTGGTAAGGCGCGGGCGTTGGCTGAGATGGATAAGCAAACGTTTGGACACCTGTTAGGCAAGCGAGAGATACCGCGCCATTACACGCAAACCGATTTGGAGGATGACTTTGCGTATGCGTATGGTGAGTAATACATCTCCGCTTCTCAATCTGGCGATTATCAATGCGTTGCATCTGATAGAGAGCCAGTTTCCTTCTATCATCATTCCTCGTGCAGTTAAAATGGAGTTGCAATTGGACAGCGGCCGTCCCGGTACCGTCGCGCTAAAAACGGCGTTGCGTTCAGGATGGATCGAGGTGGCATCTGTCGCAAATCGGCCGCTTGTCGATGTGTTACGAGCCGATTTAGATGTGGGTGAAGCAGAAGCGATTGCACTTGCCATTGAAAAAGGCGCGTCAACCCTCTTGTTGGATGAGTATGACGGCCGGACGGCCGCGAAACTACTCAACCTGAAACCGATTGGCATTTTAGGCGTTCTGCTTCGGGCAAAACGAGATGGCGAAATTAGCTTGATCGCACCATATCTTGACAAATTGAAACAGGATGCTGGTTTTTTCATCGCGCCACCCCTTTTGGCACAAGTTCTGAATGCGGCCGGTGAATCATAAAGCATACCTATCTGGATACCACCCCTTCTAAAACCGACGATTCCCCTCTGAAAACGCGCAACTGTTTCCTCTGGTATTGCGACATAGGGAGGCTGCCGTTATAGTGTGGTCGCAATGGCAGCTATGCAAGCAATTACCGCCTCTCTCCGCACCGATGTCGGCCGTGTGCGTGAGCATAATGAAGATTTTGTCGGTTCGTGGGAGCCACAGTCGGCCGCGGAAGCGGAGGCGAACGGCTGGCTGTATATTGTGGCCGATGGTGTGGGCGGCGCGGAAGCGGGGGAGATCGCCAGCCAACACGCGACTGAGCAAGTGATTCGCTTCTATATTGAAAAAGAGACCGGCAGCACGGCCGAACGACTAGAAAGTGCCGTGCGAGCCGCGAACCGCGATTTGCGTCAATTGGCCGACCAGCGCGGCGCGGTACGGGCGATGGCGACAACAATGGTTGCGGCCGTCATCGAAGGCACGGCCGTGACGCTGGCAAACGTAGGAGACAGTCGCGGCTATCACATCGACAACGACACCATTACCCAGATCACAAAAGACCAGAGCCTTGTCGCCAAATTGGTAGAAGAAGGCACGATTACAGAAGCAGAGGCGGCCGTGCATCCCCAACGCAACGTTATTTTGTCCAGCCTCGGCCCCAGCCGCGATCCGCGTGTTGATCTGTTCTCGCTTACGCTTGCGCCCGGCCAGTTGCTGCTGCTTTGCTCCGATGGCTTGACCCGCCACGTAGCTGATGATGAAATTGCGGCGATTGCGAACGCCAACGCCCCTGACGATGCGACCACAAAATTGATTGCGCTAGCCAATGATCGGGGAGGCGGCGACAACATTTCTGTCGCCGTGATCGGGATGGGCGACCCATTACAAGAAACGCTGCGGGGGGCTAATGTGGCGGCCGCCCCCCCACAACCGACCACAAAACGGTGGAAACTCTGGACATATACCCTCTTTCTGAGTATGGTAGAGGTGGTTTTGATCACATTGGTCTATTACTGGCTGCGTGTGTGATGGAGCTGGAGGCAGGCAAACGACAAAAATGCGTCCTTTTTCTGCCTTCGACTCCATCCACGCATAGTCTTTTTATAAAAAAACAATGGTGCGTTTTTGCGTTGCTGGGTCAATTTAGTATGTGTTCCAGTCTTTAGGTCGATTTATTTAGCTACCTCCGCCCAAACCACCTCATAAAACAAAAAAATAGGAAGAACGCAACATCTGTTTGTAGGCACACGATGTATCGTGTCTCTATTGGGCAAAAATGTAAAGTTGTGTCATTTCTAAAAAATAGAAAGGAAAAAAGTATGAGTTCTAAACTGCGTATTCTCCCGCTTGGCGGCTGTGGAGAAGTAGGTAAGAACATGACGGTGATCGAGTATGGTAATGAAATTATCTTGATCGATGCTGGTATCATGTTCCCGATGAATGATATGTTGGGGGTGGATATGATTATCCCCGACTGGAGCTATTTGAAAGGCAAAGAGAAAAATATACGCGCTATCTTGATCACGCACGGTCACGAAGACCATATCGGCGCGATTGGACATTTGATGGGGGAGATCGATGCACCGATCTACGCGACACCATTGACGGCCGGGTTTATCAATAATAAATTGCGCGGCGATCATTTGGGCAAAGTGCATGTCGAAGAGATTCAGGCAGGGGATTCGTTCACGGTTGGCTCGTTTTTGGTCGAGCCATTCCATGTGACGCATAGCATTCCCGATTGCGTCGGCTTTGGCATCACGACTCCGGTAGGATTGATCGTGCATACGGGCGACTACAAATTTGACCCAACCCCTGTCGATAATTGGCCGACTGATTTTGACAAGATCAAGGAGTTTGGGGATCGGGGTGTGTTGTGTTTGCTGGCAGACAGCACCAACGCGACGGTCAAAGGGCATACGCCATCGGAGCAATTGGTGACGGAAGCGTTTGACAAACTGTTTGCAGAAGCTGAAGGACGGATCATCGTGGGCAGCTTTGCGTCGCTGATTTCGCGGATATGGCAGGTGGCAGAGGCGGCGAAGAAGCACGGCCGTCGCTTGGCATTGGCTGGCCGTTCGATGCGCGAAAATGTGAAAATCGCGCAACGATTGGGCTACCTCGATTTACCGGATGGATTGCTGATCGACATCAAAGAGGCGAACAGTTTGCCCGGTCACGAAGTGGTGATCATGGCAACGGGGTCGCAGGGCGAGCCGACCAGTGTTCTCGGCCGTCTCGCACGCGGCCGTCATCCCAGCCTGACTGTGCGGGAAGGGGACACAGTTGTGCTATCGTCCCACATCATTCCTGGCAACGAAGAGACGATCTTTCGTATCATCAACAATTTGATGCGAATGGGCGCACACGTCATGTATTCAGAAACATCGTTTGTGCATGTATCGGGCCACGCTAGCCAAGATGAAATGAAGCAGATGCTGGAAATGGTACGGCCGCAATACTTCGTTCCCGTGCATGGCGAATTGCGCCAATTGACCCATCACGCCACCATCGCGCAAGAGTTAGGCTTGGACGAAGAGCGTATCGCCATCATCGAAAATGGCACACCGGTCGAATTTGATGAAGAGTCGATGACGGTGCTGCCGCGCCTGAAAGGGGGCTATACGTTTGTGCAGGGTAGTTTGGTTGGTGACATCGGTTTCCCGATTATCCGGGATCGTGAAAAGCTGGCGCAGGCTGGTTTCTTGCTGGCTTCGATTCGTCTGACGCGCAATGGCGAATTGATTTCTGCCCCTCAATTTGTATCGGAAGGGTTCATCAACATCAACAAAGCGACCGAGCTATTGGAAGGTGTGGAAGAACAAATCCGCAAGTCGGCCGCCATTTACAAAGCGGACTGGAAGCAATTGCATTCACACATCGAGGGTGCGGTGCGGCGCTATCTATACAACGAGACGCGCTTGAATCCGTGCATCTATATCGTGATCCACGAGGCGTTGGGCTAGGTTTTGAAGATGCGTTTGCCTGATCTGTATGTGCAATTGCGGCCGATTTTGGCGCAGCAAGCGGCCGCCATTTACTTGGTGGGCGGTGCGGTGCGCGATGCGGTGATGGGGCGCGAGAGCGACGATCTTGATTTCGCGGTAGCGGCCGATGGCATCAAGATCGCCCGGTCAGTTGCCGATGCGTTGGGCGTTCCTTTTTATGTGCTAGACCGTGAGCGGGATGTCGGCCGGGTCGTTTTGCCAGACGAAAAAACGGCTCTCGATTTTGCCCGTTTTCGGGCGGGGGATAGCTTAGAGGCTGATTTGTGGGATCGTGATTTTACGCTCAATGCGCTTGCGCTTGACCTAGACGGCCGCGTGATCGATCCAACAAACGGCATGGCAGACATCGCCAATCGCATCGTGCGAATGACGCACCCAGACGCGATTGCCCACGACCCGGTACGCGCTCTGCGGGCGGTGCGGATGGCGGCCGCCTACCAGTTTGCTATCGAACCGGAGACAGGCGCGGCCGTGCGGGTGGGCGCGACGCAATTGGGCAACGTTTCGGCCGAACGTACCCGTGATGCGTTCATCAAAGCGATTGATAACACCCACCGAAAGACAAGCGCACAGCTATTGGACGAATACGGCTTGCTGACGGCCATGTTGCCTGAAATAGCCGCGCTACCTCTGGTATTTAATCATTTGAGCGATGGATTGGACGAGTGTTCATTGTTTCATTCTGATCTTGAGGCGTATTTTGAACGCACGGTAGACGGTGGTGTGACGGGGCGGCAATTGATTTTGCTCAGTGCGCTGTTGAGCGCACAAACAAATGCACAAAAGCTGGGTAATCGCTTGCGTGCGCTCAAGTTGAGCCGCGCGGCCGTCAAGCATATCACGCGCACCGTTGCGGCCAGCG
>CALECP010000388.1 GCA_937949915.1 uncultured Anaerolineae bacterium | reverse complement strand
CAGAGGCGCGGAGGGGCGCGGAGGAAGAAGGGGATAAGAAGGTGGTGGGGACGTTGGGGTTTGCGGGGGCGGGTGTGGATTCGGCCGACCCGTTTTTGTATCACAAAACGAGTCGGCGGGAGGTGTATACGGCCGCACGTGCGTCTCGTCCCAATTGTGACCATGTATTGCTATGGAATGAACGGGGTGAGGTGACAGAAGCGGCGTATGCGAATGTGATTTTTGAGCTAGACGGCCGTCTCGTGACCCCAACATTGTCGTGTGGGTTGTTGCCGGGGGTGTTGCGCGGTCACTTACTGGCAGATGGAGCGATCAACGAGCAAGTGATCACAAAAGAGATGGCGAGACAGGCGACAAGAATATGGTTGATCAATTCGGTGCGCGGCCGATGGGAAGTAAGGCTGGTTTGAGACTGTTTATACTCCGATTAAATCAGACCGTATCTATTTAGCATATCATGCGTTATACTTGGTGTAGCAGATAGCAGGTTGCTGTCAACAGCAACCACCATGTATAGACCAGAAAGCAGATAAGGTAGAACGAGGGCGCGTACCAAGTACGCGCCCTCACGCTTTTTAAGCGGGGAAAGGCAGCGCTTCTAGTTGCTCAAGTTGTTTGCGGATAATGTCAAAGCCGCCTTGCCAAAATTCGGCCGCGTATGGATCGATTCCGGCTTGCTTCAGCAGTTCGACAGGCGCTTGCGAGCCTCCGGCCGCTAATAGTTCGACATAGCGTGGAATCATCGCATCCCCTTCTGTCTGATAACGACCATAGAGCGATAGAGCCAACAATTGCCCAAACGCATACGCATACACATAAAACGGCGTATTGAAAATATGCGGAATCGCAATCCATTCGTAACGGAAATCGTCGCTCAACTCAAGCGCATCACCAAACTGTTCGCGCAAATTATCAAGATACAATTGGCTTAGATCGTCGATGCTTGCACCATTGTGGATCGCTTCGTGCGCGTCGATCTCGAACTGGGCAAAATATGTTTGTCGCGCAATCGTCGCATACGCATCATCCATGTTGGAGAACAGCAAATCGCGGTGCAGATCGGGGTCATCATCAGAGGCGATCAATTGATCGACGAGCAACATTTCGCTAAATGTGGACGCTGTTTCCGCTAAGGGCAAGCATGAATGCTGCACCAAAATCGAATGATCGTCTGCTAGCATCGAATGAATGGCGTGTCCCAACTCATGCGCCATTGTTGTCAGGTCACGCGGTTTGCCCTGGTACGATTGCAGCACCCAGGGGGTCATGTCTGGGCCCAGTGTGGCGCAAAATGCGCCACTGCGTTTGCCCGGTCGTACTTCGCTGTCATAATGGTCGTCCGTAAAGACGCGGGTCGCTAGTTCAGCAAAACGCGGATTGAATTTTTGTAAGCTATCGAGGACGGTGTTGACGGCCGTATCGAATGGATATGTCTTGTCTGTCTCCACAACCGGGGCATAAAGATCATAACGGCGCAATTTTTCCACACCCAGCCATTTCGCCTTCAGCTTGAAGTAGCGATGGAACAAGCCGATGTTGTCGCGCACCACCTGCATCATCGTATTTACCACTTCGTCCGGCACATCATTGGCGCGATTCCGTACATTGATCGGGCTGGTGTAGTGGCGCAACACAATCTGCTCTGATCGCCAATCGCGCACCATGAATTGATAGATTTGCCCCAAAATCGGCGCATCGTCGCCATAGACACGATACAGTTCTTGATAGGCGGCCGCTCGTAGATCAGGGTTGCTCGAATGGTAGAATGTCCCTAATTCACCCCGTGTCAGTGTCTTCTCTTCGCCATCTACCTCCAGCTTAAATTGATAGCGATTGGTGATAGAAGCGTAAAGCTGGTTGAGCGCCGCGCCCCCGTTTACATCTTTCAGATTGACTATTTTTTCTTCAGCTTCGGACAATGTATGCGTTTTTTTCAGCCGCATCTCTTTGAGCCAATATGTCAGCCCGTCTACTTCGGCGATCAGGGCTTCCGCTTTCGCATCGTCTAGTTCTTTCCACCACAGCGAGAAAAACAGGGTGCGGTTTTGTGTTTCGGCTATCAGTTGTCCGACGCGCGCCCGCCACGCTTGTACCGCTTGGTCTTGGGTGTTGGACGAAAAACTGAGGCTACCAAACCCCATCAAGCGATACACTTGCTGTACCATTTGCTCGAACTGCCCCAGTACGCCTACAAAGTCATCTGCGTCGATGTCTGGTGTCAATTGCGGCCGAAACGCCTCGATCATCTGGACACGTTCTTCCAGTGCCTCAATCGCCGTTGTCACTTCTGGCGCATCCAGCGATGGAAATAAATCTTGCAAGCTCCATGCTTGTTGTTCAAATGTTGCTATTGTCATAATTTTCTATCAGCCTCTATTTTCGCGGCACGACGGCTGTCGTTTGCCGCAACTTGATGATTGAATTGGGTGCGTAATATCCTTTTCGCACACTTGTATTTGCGTAAACCAACGTATTTTTCCCGATGACGCACCCCGGATTAAGTACCGAGTTGCAGCCCGTCTGGGCATTGTCGCCCAGAATACCACCCATTTTAGTCAACCCTGTATCGTATAGTACATCGTCTATCGTAAGTTTAACAGTCGTCCGTTTTCCAGACTGCCGATCTTTCTCACTGAGCATTCCGAGGTTGCTCAATTTCGTCCCCGCACCCAAGTTGACCCCGTTGCCCAAAATACCATCTCCTACATAGTTGAAATGGGGCGCGTGGGCGTTGTGCAGCAAGATCGCATTTTTCGCTTCGCTGGCGTGTCCCAAAATGCTGCCGGGAAGCATGATCACATTGGCGCGGACGTAGGCCCCATGCCGCACCGTAGCCCCGGCCGCAATGTAAGCAGGCCCCTGAATCCACGCACCCGGTTCAATCGTCGCGCCTTCGCCAATATAGATCGGTGCATCGCCAATGATCGCACCGGGCATCACATCGCCCCGAATCGTTTGGGTGTCGCCCACCAATCGCTGGACGTGCGCGGCGATATGCGGAATCGCATCCCACACATATCTACAGTGCGCGAACAAGCTCGCGCTGATTGCATCGTTGAGGTCAAAAAAATCAGTAGGGTTGAGCATCGTTTAATGGTAGCAGAAAAGCACGATCCGTCCCGATAACAGTTGATAAGCGTCTGCAAATTAACGACCTATTGCAGCCCACGTGCTGTGTTGATGCGCTGGCGTAACTGATCGGCCGCGCCCCGTGCCGCCTCCGCGAAGTCAAACGCACCCGATGCGTAAATAACGCTGCGGCTGGCACTGATGACCGGCCCCGCCACGCTGTCCGCACCATACTGCACGGCCGCCTCCAGATTGCCCCCTTGCGCCCCGATACCGGGAATCAAGAAGTTGCCATGCGCCGCCATCTGCCGCGCCACAGCCAACTCTTCGGGGTACGTTGCGCCGACCACATACCCCAAATGCCCTGCTACATCCCACGTTTGGCTCGTCTCGATCACCGCGGCCGCCAACCCGGTGCCATCCCGCAAGTCGCCCTGAAATTGCGGTGCGCTCGGGTTGCTCGTCCGCGCCAATAGATAGATCGCTTTGTCGGGACGCTTGCCGATCATCGGCAACACAGCTTCTGCACCGACGTAAGGGTTGACGGTGATCGCATCTACATTCCATTGGTCAAACAAGCCCATAGCCCACGCGCCTTGTGTATGCCCGATGTCGCCTGTCTTGCAGTCGAGTATGACGGGAATGTGGTTGGGAATGTAGGCGATGGTGCGTTCGAGAGCGATCATCCCGGCCGCGCCCCATTGCAGATAGAAGCCCAGATTTGGCTTGTATGCACACACGAGATCGGCCGTTGCATCGATAATCGCTTTGTTGAATGGCAAAACTGGTTCGTCGTAACGTGTCACCACATGCACGGGCAAGCGTTGCGGGTCGGGGTCAAGCCCTACGCAAACCCATGATTGGTTTATTTGTTGAATAGCGTGTAATTTTTCGAGGTAGGTCATCGGCCGAATTGTAATCCAAACCGACCCAAACGAGCTACCGATTCACAAATGCTGCGGGATACCGTATCGCAACAATAAAGAGGCGGGAATGTCAAAAATTATGCCAAATGGCTCGACGCGCTTGAGTCGCCCCGCCAACGTATTTAACATGGTTTGATCTCCATTTTTCAGATAAAAAATAATGCGCTTTTTGTCGTTTGCGCTACGATGTAACCACGCCCTACCTACACCGCTATACTGCAT